>NZ_JBHWEB010000084.1:0-42155 GCF_042734395.1 Amycolatopsis sp. NPDC059657
CGCAAAAACGGCATCAACACACTCACCGCACTCCGCGACGCCCTCACCGGAAACCCCTGGCTACCAACACACCCAGCAACCACCTGACTAGTTACATCCCAAGATCGACCCGAAGCGCGGTCTCTGCACGCGTGTACGTGGGATCTAGTCGGTCGAGCGCTGACGAGAGTACGTCCACCGCGTCTGGCTCGCCGATCCGGGCGAGCGCGTGTCCGCGCCAACGGCTGAGGTGCACGGAGTCGAGCACGACATAGGGACCGTCCGCGCGGGAAGCCCGCTCCGGCAGCAAGGTGTCCGCTTGGTCGAACGCGCGCAAGCTGGCTGACCGCTGCCCGTCGGCCGCAAGTGCTTCGCCGTGTGCGGCGGCAAGCCAGGCACGGAGAAGCAGGTCCGTGCTGCGTTTCGCTTGCGTTCGTGTCGACGAGAGGAGGTCGACCGCGGAATTGGTCTCGCCCAAGTCCAGCAGAACAAATGCCTGCTCAGCGGCTGTGTGGACCTCGAACGCCGCGTTGCCGGATTCCTTCGCGGCCGACTTGCCGTTCTCGTAGTGCTCCCACGACTCGGCCAGGTTGCCGATGTCGAGCGACTGCCACCCGGCAAGCGTGCGCAGCTCGGAAAGCAGGGCAGCGAGACCGCGTCTGGTCCCCGGCGTCAGGCTGTGCCCAAGCAGCCGCGTCACTTGCCGAGTCTTTGTGACCACCTCATCGTGAGCGACCAGCGCGCCGAGTTGGCGGTCTAGTCGTCGCGTGGCGTCCAACTGCTCGTAGAGCAGGCCGAGCACGCCCGCATCGATTCTCGCCGACGCGCGGAGCATGTCCCGAAGCTCACCTTCACCCGCCCGCTGATCTTGCGTGCTGTGAGGCGCGGACAGCAACTCGTCGATCGGAACACTGAAGATGCGTTCGAGCAGGCGAATCGTTGCCTGACGTGGACGTCCCGCACGACCCGCTATCAGGCGGTCAAGGTGCCTCGCGCTGAGCGTGCCGACTTCTCCGTGCTTCCGAGCAAAGGTCTCGGCGTACGTCGCGAATTCGTCGAGTGTCTGACGACGGTCCCAGATGAGCTGTTCGAGCACCGTTCGCGGCGCGCGCTGGCCGGTCTCGTCTCGTTCCATGCGTCCGGCCTCCTTTCCGAAATGTCGCCGTTGTGTCGTCCGGCTGGCGTGGTGCGGACGTTGCGCTGACGAAAAGCTGATCTCAGTTTGCCACATCAAGTCACCGCAGGTCAGAGCAGGAAGGAGCGTGACTGGAAGTGAGTGAGATTAGCGTTCGGGTGAAGCGTCTCTACGTGACGTGGCACAGGTGTGACGACGACGGCCAAGACCACGCCGTGACCGATGAGGAGATGGCTAGCGGCGTCGAGCGCGGGGAGGGGCGCTACGAATCGGTGTGCGGTCACTCCTTGGTGATCGCGTCCTCGCTGCTGCCGCCCGGACGGCGGTGTCAGAGCTGCCGCAAGTTCGTGGCGGCCCGCGCGAGCCTGCCCACTGTTGAGCAGCGGTTGAGGCGTCCGTGTCGGCACCGCAAGCCAGGTTTGATTAGCCGGTTGTTCCGGCACCCCGAGACTCCGGTTGCAGGACCGGAGATCCCGGCCGCCCCGCTGCCCCGCTCGGCCACTGCTGGCGTAGGGCCGACTGTGAGGCGCGACGGTCGGATGAGTCCGGCGGGGACAGGCGCAGGGACTACGCCTGTCCCCGCCGGACGGCACTCGCTGCGGGGCGCGGACTGATGAACGAGCTATTTCTTGCGCGTGCACTGCCTGGGGTAGTCGGCGAGTCCAAGCGGGTGGTGCACATGTTCGAGGTGCCCCCGCAGGACGCATCGGTACCGGACACGCTCACCGCGTTGTGCGATGCCGAGTTCGGTCACGGCGAGTTGGAGTTGATGACGGCGCCGGGGGGCATGCCGTGCGAACCCTGTCTGAAAAGGACTCCGAAGTCGTTGCCGCAGGTCGAGGGGAATCAGTGACAGAGGCAGAGTCGACTCAGGCCGCGAAGCGGTACAACAAGGCGTCACGTCGGGTCCTGATGTGGCGAGACGTGGTGCTGCCGCGCACGGTCTCGGCGCGGCAACGAATGTTCGCGCTGAAACGGATCGCTCGTTGGCAGTCGGCCCGTTCCGTTGCTGCGCACCGCATCGACGGCAAGGATCTGCCGGATCGGATGCGCTGCGCCGTTGTCGCATGGCTGATCGCTGAGACCGACCGCGCTCTGTTACGCGGGGATATCTGGCAGACACCGGAGATAGATTTGGTCGCTGTCCCTGGGGTGTCGCATCTGCTGCGGTTGCTGGCGGCTGAGCCGGACGTGTGGTACCGCGCCGATTTGGTGCGGCGGCTGGGAATGACGCTCGGCCCAGATCCGGGGAGCCGTCCGGTTGACGACGAAACCTGCACGCCGCTGGTGGCGTGGTTCACGTTGCAACTGGCCATGTCCTTGTATCGGGCTGCTGGGTTGCATCGCGATGAGGCATGGCGGCTGGTGTTCGAGCCTGAGCGGCGCTCATGAGCGGCCACACGCACGACCTTGACCCACTGTTGTTGCCAGGGCAACGATTGTTCATCGTGTGCCTGCTGGCTGAGATGCGCTGGTGTGACTTCTCGTTGCTGTGCAAGGAGTTCAACACGACACCGTCGGCGATGTCCGGGCAGATCAAGCGACTACGTGACGCGGGCTATGTCCAGACGCGGCGTGGTCACGGCAAGGACCATCGGCGTACCTCGGTCCGACTGACCGAGTTGGGATGCGAGCGACTGACCGACCACATCACGGCTCTGCAAGGGATTGTTGAGAAAGCAGGCGAGCTGATCGCGTCCGCCGCTGCCCGCCAAGGGCGTCGGGTTGGCAGCGTGAGCAGTGAGGGATTGGAGACGTGAGCGGAATGGATGCGCGGATATTCCCGAACGGGCCGGACGTCAGGGGCCCGCACCACATGATCTTAGGCAGGCTCGCGCCGAAGGTGGAGGCACCTGTTTTCTTGCGCATGATGCGGGAATCTCGCGGTCTGACACGGGCTGAACTGGCTACACGGTCGAGTGTCAGCGCGCGGACACTGGGAGCGATCGAGACCCGCGAGAGTCCTTTGGGGTCTCTGGCAACCACGGCGGCATTGGCTGACACGCTCGGCATCGGCCGCGTGGTGCTCGCGCTGATGATTCTGAAGGACTACGAATCGCGGCGGGGTGGTTGGTCGTGACCGACGCCGAGACCGTGGAACCCAAGGATGACGTGCGGCTGGTCGGCGGATGGATTCGCTGGCAGCGCAGCAAAAAGAACCTGTCCGCAGAACGGGTCGCCAAGCACGTCGGTATCTCGGTGAGCACGCTCTACATCATCGAACGGTCGGAACGAGCGTTGACGTCACTGGAATTGGCGGTACGGCTAGCGGACGCGCTAGGCGTTGACCGGGGCACGCTTGTGACGCGCGCGGTGCTGAACTTCCGCTACCCGGACCCCGATCTGACCCTGTTCGCATTCACAAGCGCTGGGGGAGACGTGACCATGCAGGACGAGACAGCGTCAGAATCCGGCATTGATCGGGATTTTCTGCAACTGTCGCGGGAACGTGAGATGGGCGCGCCGCTGACATCCGCCGATCGGGAGTCCGCGCAGAGAGTTCTGGATACCTACTGGCCAAAGTTCGGGACTCCGCGCCCACTGCCGGAACGCTGGCGCAAGTACCCTGACGAGTACCCAGATGAGGATGAGTACTTCGAGTTTTTCGATCGGGCTTTTGTTAATACACAATGAAAAGAGGAGTGTTGGAGCGACCAGCGCTGTGATCAAATCCACGCCGAAGCAGGATAGATGAGCGTCGAGAAACTAAAAGCTGAGATCGCCGATCTCAACACGCAGAACGATAGATTCTACAACGGCCTGGCCCCGATTCTGAATGAGTGGCTCACACTGACCCAGCAAATTAATCAGGCGACAACAGGAACCTCCCAGGATGTCAGCGCAGTACACGCCGCGCTCAAAGACGGGGATGACGCTATCCACCTTATCGCCGACGCCTCGATCCGCTTGGGTCAGACCCTCACCGCCTTTGCTGCGACTTTGTAATCCCCCTCGCGCAACTCGGCAGGAATCTCCTGGGGCTCTGGCACACCCGGTCTCCGCATCTCCTGACCGCTCACCGACCTGGGAAACGTCCACCACGGGGCGTTCCGCCAGGCCCTAGCCTAGTTCAGGCATTTCATGAACCCGGTGATCTTGCTGCCGCGCCCGCGCTGCTGGTCCATCGTGAAGATCCCGAACGAGTCAGGTCCCGCGTCCGGCGGGTCTACCCGGATGTGGCAGGCGTCCACGATCTGACGTTTCCCGTCCTGCTTGACCGCGCCACTCGGCAAGACCATCACCGAAGTGGCGTTGCGGTACCGGACCCCGTCCGGCACCCGGCGCGAGAAATTGTCGATCGCCTGCTCGCAGGTGTCCGCACCGTGCGCGTACGCGAAATCCCTGCCCGGCTGAGGATCTACCGCGAAACAGAAATTCCGTGGTTCGCGTTCCGCGATCGCTCGGATGAGGTAGTACACGAGATCAGGCCCGCTCTGCGGCAGGATGCCCGGTAGCGCCGCATCGTGCGCGGCGTTCAACAGGTCTTGCGCGTGCCGCGCCTTCGCAGCCGCTTCCAGTTGCCAGCCGACAATGCCGCCCGCTACCAGCACCACCCCGGTGGTGAACGCGGTCACGAGCTTCCAGCGCCCGGACATCGCCCGAATGGGTGCCGTGATCTCGTTCGGGCCCTCTGGCGGCACGCCCGGCTGAATCCCCGGCGGAAGCGCGGGAACGGCATGCCGCGTCTTCCAGCACGCCCACGTCCGCCACAGGCCGACCGTGAGACACGCTGTGCCGACGATGAGCAGCCAGCCCCACCACGGCACCGTGAGCAGCCACCACACGTCAGCCAGAGCGAACCCGACCGCGAGTGTGCCCGGTCGCCGCTCGCCGATCATCGCGGCCACGGCAGGCACCCCCAACGCCAGCGCCCACGGCCACGCATTCCCAAGTACCAGCCACAGGACGAACGCGGCTAGGCCGAAGATGACCAGCGCCAGCCACTCCGTGCGCCGCCCGCGCGGGATCGGCCGCGCGGGTCCCCTCCTGTTGATCATGCGATCCACGGTAACCCGCTAGCGGCGTGCTAGGCGGGTTACCGCAGGTAGAAGGCGTGCTAAGGTGTTGTCAGTTGACTCTCAACGCTTAGAACCGGCCGTACCACTCACGACGCCGGGGAAAGCCTGGGTCAGGGAGCCATGTTGAGCTGGGTCGCCTTGACCGCGTTGGCGACCTGGGTGCAGTCGGCGGCGGTCGTGCCCGCGACACCGGTCTTGGCGTTGGTGGTGCACGCCGAGTTCAGTGCGATGCCGAGATCCTTGAACGTCGAGTTCGGGCGGAGCAGGTTCTCCACCTTCCACCACAGCGCGATCGACTTGTTCTCGCCGATGCCGCGGATGGTCTGGCCGTTGAAGGTGGCGCCGTCGGTGATCAGGTAGTCGGCCTTGCCGACGACACCGGCGTTGGTGTGCGGGTCGGCGTTCGGGCCGGTCCAGTAGGCGCCGTTCACGCGGTCCGGGTGGGGGCCTTCACCGGAGTTCGCCGGGGTCTTCATGTCACGGACCTGACCGAGCGAGGAGCCGACGCCGAGCAGCCAGCGGTTCGCGCCGGTGGCGTTGGGGTCGTTCGCCTTGATCGCGATGAACTTGCCGAACACGTCGGAGAGACCCTCGTTCAGCTGAGCCGCGTAGCCGCCGTCGAGCCCCGAGGTGTGCTGGGTGACGCCGTGGGTGAGTTCGTGGCCCGTGATGTCCATTGTGGTCACACCCTCGCCGAACGCCATCTGCTCACCGTCCCAGAAGGCGTTGGTCCACGGGCACTGCGTGTGGCGCAGACCGTCGCTTTCGGTGCTGATCTCGCACATGCGCACGGTGCCGCGCAGCGCCTTGCCCCGGCCGTCGCCGAAGTCCGCGCCGATCTTGGCGGTCAGGTCGTAACCGGTGTACTGGCTGTAGAAGTCTTGCGCCGCACCGAAGTAGTCGTAGACCTTGTTGACGTCCTGCGCCGCGACGGCCGCCTGGCCCTCCTTGCGGGTGACGCCGAACGCGAGGCCGGTGCCGCAGCGGATGTCCGCCTCAGTCGCCACATCGAGGTCGACGATCTTGCGGTTCGCGTCGCAGACCACGCGGTTGGTCGCGTGCTTGGCCTCGCCCCAGACGGTCTGCACCTGGCCCGATTCCGCGCGGACCACGACGGTCCACTTGTCTTCCGGGTCGGCGCCGCGGACGGGCACGAAGTACGCGGGGACGGCGGTGGCGTCCTGCGCTTCGCCGCCGAGACTCGCGTCGTACCAATAGGTCTGCGCCGCGCCGGCACGCAAACCCTTGGCAGTGCTGTCCCGCTTGGCGACGGCGTCGAGCGCGACCTTGCTCGCGAACGCCTGTGCCGCGGCGGCGTCGGCGGGGAAGGCGCCGGTGGTGCGCCGGCTGGTCTTGCCGACCGCGGCGAGCAGCGCGCCGTTCTTGTCGAGGTCCTGCACGATCTGCGCGCCGTAGACGGGAACGCCGTCGATCTTCTGCTGCAGCCTGGCGACGCTGCCACCCGGCAGTGAGGTCACGTCGCTCAGCGCAAGTTCACCTGCGGTGACACGGAATTGCTTCGCCAGCTTCGGCGCGTGGGAGCGGGCGGCCGCCGAAGAGTCCGTCGTGGCACCCGTGGGCGCGGCGGCCGGAGCGGCAGGCTCGACCGCGATCACGTGACCGGCGGCGTCGGTGCTCACCTGGTCGGTCTGGGCCGTGGCCGCCGCGCCACCGACCACAAGGGAAGACGTCGCGAATGCGGCCGTGAAAACGGCCAAAAACTTCGAAGACATTTAAGGAAACCTTCCGCGCCAGGGCCAGCCGATGTGACCCGTGCGGAAAGTGTGGGGAAACTCCAGAAAACGCCAAAGAGCCGAAAGTAGGGAGTGATCTACTTACCCGCCATTGGATAGTAACCACGCAAAACGGACTACCCGCCAGTGGATGCTGGTCGAACTAATCGAATATCCGCTGAGCGGCGGTGCCCACGTAATGGCAAGCCCCATAGCCGTCGGCTCGCCCCACAATGCGCCCGCCCTTGACCTGAACAGCTGTTTCCGTGGCATCACTGATGGCAGGGACCCCCGCGGCGGCCGCGACGGCACCGGCGTCGTCGCACACGACCCGCAGGCGTGGCCAAGCCGACCGCGGGACGGCTTGGTGCAGGCAGGCGCACAAGTCCGAAATGGTCAGTCGCGCCAACGGCATCAGCTCACCCGGATCGCCGGTCACCAGTACGGCCGTGATCTCCGCGTCCGGCGGCGCCGCGCGCACCGCCTCCTCGATGGCGGAAGCCCTGTGCAGCCCGAGTATCGCCACGATTCCGTCCCCGGCAAGGGAAACGGGCTCATCCCGCAGCGCGTCGACGGCGGCGGGCGGAAGCCAGGGATCGTCGACCTCACGCGTCTGCGGGATCATGCCCGACGGAAGCCACTCGTCGCCCAGGTCGAGATCCGCGAGACGGCCACACGCGCTGACCACGTTGAACGGCTCGGTGAAACCGGGCGCGGCGGCCGCCAGCTGGCTCGCGCCGTGCAGGACCGTCAGTGCCGACTCGGCGACGCGGACAAGCCGGCCGGAACCAGGACTCAGGCATTCCAGCGAGAGGCCGAGCAGGAGTGCGTTGAGCTTTGTCAACTGCGTGAAGGGAACCCAGGTCTGCTCGTCGGCGATGACCTCGGGGAGCAGATCCATCGCGAGGCGGGCCGAAGCGTGGCGGCCATCGGTGACCAGCGGAAGCCTGCCGACCCAGGCGCGGGCGAAGACGCCGAGCGCTTCGGCGACCGTGAGGCCGGGTTCCAGGACGGGTGGCCGGGGGGCGTATTCGGCCAACACCGCGAAGTAGAGGGCGCGTTTGCCGGGGAAGTTGGAGTAGACCGCGCCACGCGTGAGTTCGGCGCGCTCGGCGATCGAGTCGATCTTGGCCTCGCGGAAGCCGCGCTCGGTGAACTCGTCCTTGGCGGCGGCCAGCACCTTGGCGCGGTTGCGCTCCTGCGTCTCCGCCCTCGTGAGCCGGGCCATCGTTCTCCCTTGCCTTGACGTCCGGGATCAAGATACCGTCACCATTGAGATGATGAGAACATCTGATCTGAACATTTGGAGTGTCCCGTGGTACCCGAGATCGATCTGACCGGCATGCAGGTCCTGCGTGACCCCTTCACCGCGTACGGCCGCGCCCGAGAGCAGGCGCCACTGGCGCGGGTCGGCGCGCCGGGCTTCGGCCCGATGTGGGCCGTGACCAGGTACGACGACGCCAAGCGGCTGCTTGTCGACCCGCGATTCGAGATCAACACCGACAGCTTCATGCGACCCGACGTGCCCGCCGAATACCTGCCGCTCCTGCGGACCATGAGCGAGATGGCGCCGAGCGAACACCTCCGCCAGCGACGGCTCGTGGCGCCGGCGTTCACGCCACGGCGAGCCGCCGAGTTCCGGCCGCGGATCGAACCGATCGTCGAGAAGCTGCTCGACGGGCTCGACGGCGGGGATCTGCTGGCCGGGTTCGCGCGGCCACTGCCGATGGACGTGATCTGCGAACTCGTGGGGATCGACGAGGCAGACCGTCCACAGTGGAGGGAATACGGGGCGGCCGTCGCCATGGGCGCCGGGCAGAAGTTCGCCGAAGCCGTCCCCGGCATCCTCGACGGGGCCAAGGAAGCGGTCGCGCGGAAGCGGGCCGAGCCGGGCGATGACGTGATCTCGGATCTCATCCGCGCCCAGGATGAGAACGGCGACCGTCTCAGCGACGCCGAGCTCGTCACGCTCGTCTGGCATCTGGTGCTCGCCGGGCAGACACCGACGAACCTGATCGCCAACGCGATCGAAGTCCTGCTGACCAGCCCCGGCGACCGCGCCGCGTTCCACGAGAACCCGGCAGGCGCCGTCGACGAGCTGATCCGCCTGCACGGGCCCGGACTGCTGACGATTCCGCGCTACGCGAGCGAGGACGTCGAACTACCCGGCGCCACGATCGCCAAGGGCGAGCCGGTGCTGACCGTGATCGCCGCCGCCAACCGCGATCCGCGTGCGTTCACCGATCCGGATCGGCTGGTCGCCAGCAGGACGACCGGTCACCTGGGGTTCGCGCACGGGCCGCATTTCTGCCTCGGCGCATCGCTGGCTCGGGTCGAAACGGAGGTCGCGCTCACCGTGTTGCTGCGGCGCTTCCCTGAGCTCGCGATCAAGGAGGCCGAGCGCGCACCCGACCCTGGCACCTGGCGGCTGTCGTCGCTGGTCGTCAGCCGCTGACGTCGCCGAGCGACTCCAGCAGCTTGCGCAGCGTCCCGACGAGGTCGTCGAACTCGGCTTCGGTCAGCGCCGAGAGCAGGCGCGTCTCGGTGGCGAGGTGGTCCGGCAGCGCCCGGTCGATCAACGCCAAGCCTTCGGGGGTGAGCTCGACCTGGACGCCGCGGCCGTCCGACGCGCGCTCGGCGCGGCGGACGAGGCCGCGGGCCTCCAGCTTGTCGAGACGCTGAGTGACGGCGCCCGAGGTGACCATCGACGCCTTCATCAGCTCGGTCGGGCTCAGCGGGGCTCCGCCACGACGGAGCGTCGCGAGCACGTCGAACGACGCGGAGTCGAGATCGTGCTCCTTGAAGGTGCTGCGCAGCTCCGCGTCGACCAGCTGCCAGAGCCGCTTCAGCCGCCCGATCACGGCCATCGGCGAGACGTCCACGTCAGGACGCTGCTCTGCCCACTGCTTCACGATGAAGTCGACGTGATCTGCCATGTGAATACCTTAGCGGTGAGGTAAGTCACTGGAAGATACCTTAGCGATAAGATACTTTATCTTAGTGCTAAGCAACCGGATCGCCCTCATCGCCGTCACCGCGCTGGCGCCCGCCATCTGGGGCACCACCTACCTGGTCACCACCGAGTTCCTGCCGCCGGACCGGCCGCTGTTCGCCGCGCTCGTGCGCGCGCTGCCCGTCGGCCTCCTGCTGGTCGCGCTCACCCGCAGGCTGCCGCGAGGTCAGTGGTGGTGGCGTTCACTCGTGCTGGGCACGCTCAACATCGGAGTGTTCCTCGCGCTGCTGTTCGTCGCCGCCTACCGGCTCCCCGGCGGAGTCGCCGCGACCGTCGGCGCCATCCAGCCGCTGATCGTGGCCGTGCTCGCGAGCGGCCTGCTCGGTGAACGGCTCGCGCCGCGCACCGCGATCGCGGGCATCGCGGGGGTGACCGGCGTCAGCCTGCTGGTGCTGCGCGCCGGCGCCAAACTGGACGCGCTCGGCGTCGCGGCGGCACTCGGCGGCGCGGTCGTGATGGCCACCGGGGTCGTGCTCAGCAAGCGCTGGACCTCACCCGCGCCGCTGCTCGCGACCACCGGATGGCAGCTCGTCGCGGGCGGGCTGGTGCTGCTGCCGGTCGCGCTGCTCGTCGAGGGACCGCCGCCTGCCGGGCTGACCGCCGGAAACGTGCTCGGCTACGCCTACCTCGCGATTCCCGGCGCGGCCGTCGCGTACGCGTTGTGGTTCCGTGGCATCCGCGGCCTGTCCGCCACCAGCGTCACCTTCCTGAGCCTGCTCAGCCCGCTGGTCGCCACCACGGTCGGCTGGCTCGTGCTCGGCCAGAACCTGACCGCCGCCCAGCTGCTGGGCGCCGTGATCGTGCTCGGCGCGCTCGTCGCGGCCCAAATCCCACTCAAGAAGAAGGAGAACCATGCGGATCACAGTGTTCGGAGCGGCGGGCAGCGTCGGGAGCCGAGTGGTGACCGAAGCGCGATCGCGCGGTCATGAGGTGACGCCCGTCGGGCGGAAGCCGGGTACGGCGCTGCGCACAGGCGACGCCACGAACGTCGAGGACGTGGCCGCGCTCAGCGAAGGCCAGGACGTGCTGATCAGCGCGACCCGCCCGGCGCCGGGCAGCGGACCCGAGCTCGTAGCGGCCGCCAAAGCCTTGCTGGCAGGCACGAAATGCCGCCTGCTGCTCGTCGGCGGGGCCGCGAGCCTGCGCGTGCCCGGCGGCGGCATCTTGTCCGACACCCCGGACTTTCCCGCCGAGATCCGGGAGATCGCGTTGGCCTGCAACGAACAACTGGCCGTGTGCCGGTCAGCGTCCGAAGTGGACTGGACGTATCTGAGCCCGCCCGCCTCGCTGGAACCCGGCACGAGGACCGGGAGCTATCGCGTCGGCGCGGACGACCTGCTCGTCGACGCGAACGGTCTTTCGTCGATCTCCATGGAGGACTTCGCGGTCGCGCTGGTCGACGAGGCGGAACGGCCCCGCCACCGCCGGACCCGGTTCACGGTCGGCTACTGAACCGCGGGTGTCCGTTTCGTTCAAGCCGCGGGGTCGCGATCCGGGTCACGATGGCCGCATGAAAATCGATCTGGACCAAGCATCCGCGTTCATGGCCGGGCACGCCCGCTTGCTGGACCGCCGCCGCTTCGACCTGGTCACCGGTCAGGGCGACGCGAGCGGCGCGCTCGCGGCCGTCATGGCTTACCGGAACTCCGACGGCGGCTTCGGCTGGGGGCTGGAGCCGGACCTGCGTTCTCCCGAAAGCCAGATCGCGGGCGCGCTGCACGCGTTCGAGGTCTTCGAGGAAACCCGGGAGCCGGCGCCCGAGCTGTGCGATTGGCTCGGCGAGGTGACGTTGCCGGACGGCGGCCTGCCGTTCGCGCTGCCACTCACCCAGCCCGCCGGTTCGTCACCATGGTGGGCGAGTGCGGACTCGACGCGGTCGTCCCTGCAGTTGACGGCCGCGGTCACGGGCGCCGCCCACCGCGCCGGAATGAACGGACATCCCTGGCTGCGCAAGGCGACCGAGTATTGCCTCGCACGGATCGCCGAGCGCACCGAAACGGGCTTCGCCATCGAATTCCGCTTCGTGCTGTGGTTTCTCGACGCGATCGGCGCCGAAGCCGAACTCGAGCGCATGGTCGGCTTCCTGCCGGACGATTGGGTCGTCCCAGTCGAAGGCGGTGTCGACGGCGAAGCACAGCGCCCGCTGGACTTCTCCCCATGGCACGAAGGACCGTTGCGCGCCCTCATGCCCCGCGACGTGCTCGAAGCCGATCTCGCACGGCTGGCCGCGCTGCAGCAGGACGACGGCGGCTGGGTCGTCGACTTCGTCTCGGCATCACCGGCCGCGTCACTGGAATGGCGCGGCTACGCGACCGTCGACGCGGTGAAGATCCTCCTTCCCTATCTGTAGGCGGTGGCAGGGGACGCGAATCCCCTGCCACCACAACGATTTACACGTTCTGCCAAAGCTTCGTCACCAGCGCGGCGGCCTTGTTGTAGATCGCGACGCCCGCGTCACGGCCCATGCGGGTTTGGCAGCCGAGCGTCGACTCCCACACCCCGGCGTCCCACAGCGCCTGCGGCATGAAGTAGCCGAGATAGTCGTTGGCGTAGCCGACGGGCGTGATCGTGCGGTTGGTGTTCGACAAGGCCTTGAGCTGCAAGCCGAACTCGACGAACGGCTCACCCGGCATGCCCATGAACGCGACGTTGCCGAAACGCAGGCCCTGCACCTCGGCGTCGATCGTCGCGGTGCCGCGGTCGATCGCCGCCAGGTACTCCTCGTATTCCTGGGCGGCGTTGCGCAGCGCGACGATCTCCTCCTCGCTCGCGCCGTTGTTGATCGCGTCCTGCACGGCTTGGGTCCGCAAGTCGAACTCCGCCTGGTACGGGCCACGGGCGGGCAGCGGGCGCGACGCGACGTTGATCTTCTCGGCGTACGCCCTGATCGGGCCGGTGACGGCCTTGCCCGGCAGCCCGTTGGACAGATCGGCGACGGTCATCCCGAGCGCCAGCCCGATCCGCTCGTTGTGCGCGAACGAATCCCGGATGACGGCTAAATTGGGCATGTTCCGCTCGTCGAAGGCGGACCGCTGGTCGTCCCACAACGGGTCGTCGTCCGGGTTGATGTTGCCCGCCGCGCCCTGCAGGAACAGGCAGACGTCCAAGCCGGGCACGTTCCGCTCGACCCACGCCGCCGCCGCGCCGGGATAGTCGGCCGACACGTACGGGTTGACCTGCATGATCACCGGGTGGCACGCGAAGTTGACGACCACCGTCCGCCAGGTGCCCGCCGCGTTCTCCAGCGTGAGCACGCCGATCTCCGTGTCGATCGGCGCGGTACCGGCCGGGTAGAAGGCGGAGTCACGGTTCTTGACGAAGCTCCCCGGCTCGATCTCACCGCGGACGTGCTTGGCGGTGACCGTCTGCCTGGACGCGTACGCGTTCGCCGCGACCTGGGCGAGCTTGTCGCGCAGGCCCTCCAGCCAGGTGAGCTTGGCAGGGTCGGTGTAGAGGTGGCGGACGTCGCCGGTCTCCGGGGTGGAGTGCGCGTGCGAGCTGGCCAGCATGATGTTGGCGGCGGGCACACCCGTCGCCGTGGTGACCTTCGCGCGGACCTCCGCGGTGAAATCCCTTGTCGGGCCGAGGATGTCGTTGTTCAGGCCGAGCGCGTCCACCGTGATCATGATGATCGTCTTGTTCGGCGTGACATCGGTGATCGCGACCGCGCGGGCGTACAGCTCGTCGTGCACGCCTTCGAACAGCGAGTGCCTCGGGAGCCCGCCGACATAAGGAATCGTCAGCGGCGGCGTGATATCGATTTTCGCGGAACCAGCGGAATAAGCCATTTTGTTTCCCCTCAGTCGTACTTGCGCCTGTATGACGTTCACCGGCCGCGCCAGGTTGCCTCGTCCCGCACAGGTTCGAATCCGGCGAATCTGGGCAGGAGAAGGCCTTCCCCGCGCGTGAGCGAAGGCAGTCGCCGTTCGAACGCGACCACCCCGCTCGACGGGATCACCCCTTCGAGAGTCGCATCGTCCTCCCTGATAGTTACTTCACGAGTCCGCCCGCCGGCATCGGACAGGCAAACCAGGACAGCACTGACGTTATCGGAGGGCACCGACAATTCGAAGGCGTCGATCGGCTCGTACACCCTCGTTCCGGCTTCTTCCAGCGCGAGTGCCAGCACGATCGGGGTGAGCGCGCGGAAATCGCCCGCGGTCGTGATCGGGCTGAAATACCCCGTATGCGTCAACGTGACCACACAGTCGAGCACCTCCCAGCCGTGACGGCCGCGCAGCAGGCTCGCATGGACCGTCTCCTCGATCGCGGTGTGGAACGCGCGCGGCAGCGACCCCAGCTCGACCTCCAGCCGGTAACGCACCCCGGAGCCCGGCGGACCAGGCTCGACGCGCAAACCTACTGTGGCGTAAGGATCGTCGCGCTCCCGCAGTTCGATGAACCGCACCGCCGCGCCGGTGCCCTCGAGCCGTTCGACCCGCAGCGTCCGCGTCTCCTCGAAGGTCACCGGCAGGCCGAACTCCTCGGCCAGCTGGAACTGGAGCACCTCTTTCTGCACCTCGCCGTACAGCCGGACGGAGATCTGCTCGCCGTCGCGGCGGGCCTGGATGAACGGATCCTGTTCCGCCAGCGCGGTCAGCGCCGCGTACAGCGCGCCCGGATTCTCCGCGCGTACCACGGTTTCCAGTGTCGGCGGCCGGAAATGAGGCCGTTCGCCCGCCGGCTCGGCGCTGCCGAGGCTGTCCCCGATCCGGACGTCCTTGAGTCCCCACAGCTTGGCGATGTCCCCGGCGACGACCCGGCCCGGCTCGATCGCGGTGACCTTCGCGGCGCCCACCTCGAGCCCGCCGCGATACGCCGTGACGTGGTCGCGCACCGAGATCGCGCCGCCGTAGAGCCTGGCGAACGCGATCTTCTCACCCGACGTCCCGCGGTCGATCTTGAAAACGGTCGCGCGCAGAACGTCCTCTTCGGACCCGGCGGTGGCGGGCAGCAGCGTCCGGACGCCTTCGAGCAGTTCCGGGACACCCTCACCGGTCATGGCCGAGCCGAAGTAGACCGGATGCACCAGTGCGCGCCCGGTCTGCGCGGCGAGTTCCGCCAGCGTCTCCTCTTGCCCTGCCCGGTCCTCCAAATAGGACTCCAGGAAGGCGTCGTCGTTGCCCGCGAGCACCTCGGCCGCGCGCCCGGGATCCGGATGGACCTTGGCGTCGCGCGTGCCGAGCCCGCTGACCGTCGCCATCGGGACCGCGGCAGGCGTGAGCTTGCGCGCGATCGTCGCGAGCAGGCTGTCGTACGCCGCGCCCATCCGGTCGATCTTGTTGACGAACAGCAGGGTCGGGATCTTCAGCCTGGCCAGCGTGCGCATGAGCACGCGGGTCTGCGTCTGTACGCCTTCGACGGCCGAAATCACCAGCACGACGCCGTCGAGCACGCGAAGGGACCGTTCGACCTCCGCGATGAAGTCGGAGTGGCCCGGTGTGTCGATCAGGTTGACCTTGAGGTCGCCGACGGTGAACGAGACGACCGCGGCCCTGATGGTGATGCCGCGGCGGCGTTCCAGGTCGAGTGTGTCGGTCTGGGTGCTGCCACCGTCCACACTGCCCAGTTCGGGGATGACGCCTACGTGGAAGAGGAGGCGTTCGGTGAGGCTGGTCTTCCCGGCGTCAACATGCGCGAGAATCCCGATGTTCGAGGTCTTCATGGAGTGCCCTTGCGATGGTCGCGGAAGAGGAGATGGGGCATTCCGTTCCCACGCGCATTCGACACTCCTGTCCTCGGGTGACCAACCCGCCGAGGCTAACAACGCACCTGTCGATGAGCATCCGAATTTCCCGGCGTACCCTTTCTTCGGTGTCGATGACCACCGCTGACGACGTTGAAAAGGCCGGAGCCCGGCTCGACGGCGTCGCGCTGCGCACCCCGCTCGAACGCAACGAACGGCTCTCCGCTCACACCGGCGGCGAGGTCTGGATCAAGCGCGAGGACCTGCAGGCCGTCCGGTCGTACAAGCTGCGCGGCGCCTACAACCTGATGGCCCAGCTGGGTGTTTCCGAAGCAGGCGTCGTCTGCGCCAGCGCGGGCAACCACGCACAGGGCGTCGCGTACGCCTGCTCGGCGCTCAGGATCCACGGGCGGGTGTATCTGCCGCGCACGACGCCGCGGCAGAAGCGTGAGCGGATCGCGGCCATCGGCGGCAGCTGGGTCGAGGTCGTCGTCGAGGGCGACGCGTACGACGACGCGCAGGCCGCGGCGCTGGAGTTCGCCGACAAGACCGGCGCCCAGGTGGTGCCCGCGTTCGACGACCCGCGCACGGTGGCGGGCCAGGGCACGGTGGCCTGCGAGATCGTCGACCAGCTCGGGCGGGTGCCGGACCGGATCGTGGTGCCGGTCGGCGGCGGCGGGCTGCTGGCCGGGATGGCGGCGTGGCTCGGGTACCGGCATCCGGAGGTGTCGCTGGTCGGCGTCGAGCCGTCCGGCGCGGCGAGCATGACGGCGGCGCTGGCGGCCGGTGAGCCGGTCGCGCTGACCGAGCTCGATCCGTTCGTGGACGGAGCCGCGGTACGCCAGGTCGGCGCGGTGACCTTCCCGCTGGTGCGTGACAGCGGCGCGCGGATCGTCACCGTCGAGGCGGGCGCGGTGTGCGTCGAGATGCTGGATCTGTACCAGCGTGACGGGATCATCGCGGAACCCGCGGGCGCGCTGGCCACCACGGCCGTACGGGAGCTTCCGGCGGACGCGCTGACCGTCTGCGTGCTGTCCGGCGGGAACAACGACGTCAGCCGGTACAGCGAGATCCTCGAACGGTCATTGGTCCACGAAGGACTGAAGCACTACTTCCTGGTCGACTTCCCGCAGGAACCGGGGATGCTGCGGCGCTTCCTCGACTACGTGCTCGGGCCCGACGACGACATCACGCTCTTCGAGTACGTGAAACGCAACAACCGCGAAACCGGCCCGGCGCTGGTCGGCGTCGAGATCGGCGCCAGGGCGGACCTCGACGGCCTGCTCACGCGGATGGCGGCGAGCCCGTTGCACATCGAGACGGTCGACCCGGCGAGCGCGCTCTTCCGTTTCCTGCTTTAGGCACCTGGGCGGTTGAGGAAGGCCGACGCGATCGCCAGCACGCAACCGAGCCCGAGGAACAGCGTCACCAGGAACGGCCCGCCGATGATCAGGTTCCAGATCGCGATCCCGGCCGCGACCAGTGCCACGGCGGCGTTGCGGACCTGCAGCGTCGAGGGTTTCGCCATGGCCTGAGCTTCTCACACGCCCGTTTTGTCGGCCCCCTCGGTTATCCTCCGGAAGTGGACATCATCGGGGAAGGACCAGGCACCGCCGAGGAGATGATCGCGGAGGCAAAGAAGGCGCTCTGGGTCATGGTCGGCTTCCTGGCGATCATCTGGGCCGTGCAGATCTTCAACGCGCTGAACGGCTACGACCTCACGCGTGAGTACGGCATCGAGGCGCGTGAGCCCGGGTCGCTGCCGGAGATCTTCACCGCGCCGTTCATCCACAACAGCTGGGCGCACATCGAGGGCAACTCCGGGCCGCTGTTCATCTTCGGCTTCCTCGCCGCCTACCGCGGGGTGAAGAAGTTCATCGCGGTGACCGTGCTGATCGCCATCGCGAGCGGGCTCGGCGTCTGGTTCTTCTCGCCGTCGATGTCGGTCACGGCGGGCGCGAGCGGCATGGTGTTCGGCTACTTCGGGTACATCATCGTGCGCGGGCTGTTCGACCGGCACCGCATCGACATCGTGATCGGGCTGGTGATGGCGCTGTGCTTCGCCTACCAGTTCACCTCGCTGCTGCCCGGTGAGGCACAGGTCAGCTGGCAGGGCCACAGCTTCGGGTTCGTCGGCGGCATCATCGGCGGCTGGCTGTTCCGCGACCGCCGCCGCAAAGCCGTCGCCGCCGAGCCGGAGACCACGCTGCTCACCGACCCGACGTTGCTGCCCAAGGACGTTTAGCGGGTCGGCCGAGACTTTGGGTCGTGAGTGGTACGGCCGGTTCTAACCGGCCAAAACACTCACGACCCCGAGCTTGCCTAGCGCTCGGGTGAGTCGCCGGGCCCTTGCTGCTCGGCGAGGAACCGCTCGAACTGGTTGCCCAGCTCCTCCGCGGTCGGCATGTGCTCGACGCTCTCCGCCAGCAGGCTGTTGCGGCTCGACGCCTCGACGAACGTGTCGTACTGGCGTTCCAGCGCGCGCACCACGTCGGCGACCTCGTCGGACTCGGCGACCTGGCGGTTGATCTCGGCGTCCGCGGTCGCGGCGGCCTCGCGCAGCGGCTCGCTCGGCAGGTTCAGCCCGGTGGCCTTGGCCAGCGAGTCCAGCACCAGCACGGCGGCGGCCGGGTACGTGGCTTGCGCCAGGTAGTGCGGCACGTGCGCGGCGAAGCCCATGGCGTCATGACCGGCCTCACCGAGCCGGAACTCGATCAGCGCGGCCACGCTGCCGGGCACCTGCATCCGGTTCGGCAGCGGCTGGTGGTCGCCGACCAGGTCGACCCTGGTGGCGTGCGAGGTCACGCCGAGCGGGCGGGTGTGCGGCGCGCCCATCGGGATACCGTGGAACCCGACGGTCAGCCGGACGCCCCAGCGCTCGATCAGCGCGCGGACGGCCTTGGTGAAGCGCTCCCACTCGTGGTCCGGCTCCGGGCCGGTGAGCAGCAGGAACGGCACCCCGTCCTCGTCATGCAGCAGGTGGACGACCAGCTCGGGCGCGTCGTAGCTCTCCCAGTGGTCGATCGCGTAGGTCATCGGCGGGCGGCGCGACCGGTAGTCGATCAGGCTGTCGACGGCGAACCGCGCGATCACCCGGTGCTCCAGCTCGCTGAGCAGGTGCTCGGCCACCAGCGCACCGGCGGAACCCGCGTCCATGAAGCCGTCGAAGTGGTGGAGGAGCACGACGCCGTCCAGGTCGGGGACATCGGAGTCCACCTCGTACAGCTCCTCTGGATCCAGCGCCACTACGTTCTCCTGCTCTTCATCGATCACACTCGTACTACGGGCTCAACGCCGCGAGGCCCCGAATCAATCCCGGTAGTACGACATCACCGCGGGCTGTCCCGTGTAGTTCGGGCCGGCTTCGGCGTCGGCACCCAGGTAAGTGTAGGGCGGCCTCGCCTCCCTGCGGCCGTTACAGCCGACCCGGCGCCGCCTGCCGTCGTACTCGAACCCCGCCGCGCTCAGCTCGGCCGCCAGTTTCCGGCCCGCCGGGCGCCCGTCCTCCCGCCGGATCGAGGCAAGATCGAGGTCGGCGGCGAACCTGCCGTCCTCGGTCAGCCAGGACGCGGCCTTGGCGAGCAGGCCGAGCTTGTCGCCGACGTAGTGCAAGCCATGTACGCACGTGATCAGGTCGAACGTGCACGGCGGTTCCCACTCGGTGACCGAAGACTCGACGAATTCCACTCCGTGGTGCGGAGGCGGCGCGAAGTAGCCGACGAGATCGACCCCGACGATGCGGACGCCGGGCAGCACGGCCGCCGCCTGCAGGAGCGCGTTGCCGCTGCCGCAACAGAGGTCGAGCCAGGCGGCATCCGGCCGCGCGGCAAGGAACGCGACCGGGTCGAAGCCCAGCTCCTTGGTATAGCTGTTGACGCCCGCGAGGCCGCGGAGGCGGTTCATCACGTTGTTGGCGACCACAGAGGACAGTGCGAGTTCAGCGTCGGTGAGCAGCCGCTTTTCCTTCACTCACCTACGTTACAAGGCTCACCTTGGAACGATCTATCGAGCGGAAGGGCAAACGTGGCGTGGGTCGGGCTTTGTCCGGCGTGGCTGCCGTGCAGGAGGGGCAGACACGCGTACACAGCAGGTGGACACGCGTACACAGGGCGCGGACACGCCCGGGATCTCGAAGGTCCGTTGGCGTGTCCGCGTTCCCTGCACGCGTATCCGCTTCTCCTGCACGCGTGTCCGCGTTCTGTGCACAGCGCCAGGCTCGCCAGGTATGGGGTCGTGAGTGTTCCCGCCGGTTAGAACCGGCCGTACCACTCACGACCCCACCTTTGGCTTCCCCTCAATGAGTGCCAGAAGACCCGAGGTACCGACCTGTGTGGCACGCGCGTCCACAGTGGAGGGTTCGGTCAGCGGGACATCGAGTGCCATCCGGGCTAGCGGGGTTGACGGGTAACGGCGCTCACTCGTAGCGTGACAATCGCCGTCCGACCGTAAGCGTTCACGTCCGGTTATGAAGTGAAAGGACGGCATCCATGCTTCGCCGCTCACTCTTGGCGCTGGTCGCGGGGGTCGCTTTGGCGACGGCCGTGGTCACGTCGCCGATGGCAGCAGCAGCCGGGTTGACCCCGCAGGGCGACCCGAATCCGTACGGTGACCCGAACCTGGTCTCGATGTTCGACGGCAAGACGCTCGACGGCTGGACCTCGTCGAAGGACGGTCTCTGGTCGGCGAAGGACGGTGTCATCCACGGCAACGGGACCGCGCGCGGCTGGTTGTACTACAACAAGAAGCAGGTCGACACCTTCCGCTGGATCTTCACGCTCAAGCAGGTCAAGGGCGACCACAAGCCGACCGTGCTGATCTGGGGCAAGACCGCCCCGGTGCTGAACGGCCTCGACTCCATCCAGTTCCAGCCGCCGAACGGCGGGCACTGGGACTACCGGGCCGGGCACAACAACGGCGGCGGGAAGCTGTTCACGCAGTATCCGCACACCTCGATCGACATCAAAAAATGGGCGCAGTGCGAGCTCATCGGCAACGCGAAGACCGGCATCGCGCGGATGGCCTGCTGCCCGCTGAAGGAACCGGCGGCCACCTGTAAGGGTGTCGAGGTGCTCAAGTTCGAGGACAAGACAGCGGGCCGGGTAGGACCACTTGCCATTCAGGTCCACAACTCCGGTATCCAGGACGAATACAAGAACCTGTTCTTCGAATCGCCCGTGGTGCAGAGCCCGGACAAGTTCATCACCACCTGATCCATGAATTCGGTGTCGGATTCCGCCTGGCGGAATCCGACACCGAATTGCCTCCGGGAAAATCAACTTCGGTATTGACCGGCAGTTCGCACACTGTGCTAACTTATTTCTCTGTTGTGCTGGTAACCGTAGTTGCGCCGTTTCCCGAGAGGTTCACAAATGACGCCCGCAGCACGCCCTCCCCTCGCCTCGACAGCTCCCCGGCGCACTCCCGGCGCCAGCAGTTCCCGCAAGGTCTTGCAGCTGCTGCTGGCGTTCTCCGAGCGCAGGCCGGAAGCCAGCGTCGCCGAACTCGCCGCGACCATCGGCACGCCGGTCGCGACGACTTATCGTTATGTGGCACTGCTGAAGGAACTTCAGCTGCTCGAAGAAGGCAAAGCCGGGCGTTATCACGTGACGTGCCAGGTGATGCCGCTCGCGCGTGCCGCGCAACTGTCGAATGACCTGGCGCGGCTCGCCAAGCCGACGATGGAAGAAGCCGCGCGCGAACTCGGCGAAACAGTGTTGCTATTCCAGCATTTCGGGGATACGGCCGTATGCGCGGATCGTGTCGAATGCGATCGGGCGATGCGGTTCACGTTCCAGCCCGGCCATTCCGTTCCACTCGGCGAAGGCGCGTCCGGCAAGATGATGCTCGCCCTGCTGCCCGAGGCCGACCGGGAGCGGCGGCTGCCCGCGGTGGTGCAGCGGCGCGGGCACGGGATCCGCGACGAGCTCAAGCGCGCGGTGCTCAACCGGTACGCGGTCAGCTGGGGCGAGATCGAAGAGGGCGTGTGGGCGTGCTCGGTGCCGGTGCACGTGCCGGGCCACCGCCCCTCCGTGCTCACCATGGCCGGTCCGGCCGCGCGGATCAGCGACGAGGCGAAGCGTGGGGCGATCTCGTCGCTGCAGGCGTACGCGAACCGGATCCAGCGGGCGGTGTCGTCCTACTCCCTGTAGTCGTGTCCCGGAATTGTCGGTGCCCGTCGTTAGTGTGCCGGCATGACCTACGAATTCCAGATCGTCGTCGATTCGGCGGATCCGCACACGCTCGCCGACTGGTGGGCAGACATGCTCGGCTGGGACGTCGAGCCCAGTAAGGAGGACTTCATCAGGGAGATGATCGCGCAGGGCCACGCCACCGACGCGGACACGAAGACGCACAAGGGCGTGCTCGTCTGGCGCGAGGGGCAGGCGATCCTGCATCCGGACGGCTCGGGCAGGCGGATCCTGTTCATGCTGGTGCCGGAGGGAAAGACCGTGAAGAACCGGATCCACCTCGATCTTCGCATCGGCGAAGACAAGCGGGAGGCCGAGCTCGAGCGCCTGACGGCGCTCGGCGCGAAAGAACTGCACCGAGGCCGCCAGGGCCCGCACTGGTGGATCACGATCGCGGATCCGGAGGGCAATGAACTCTGTCTCAGCTGAGCCTGAGCCGGTCGAGCGCGCGAGGGAAGGCGTTTCCGAGCAGGTCGAGTTCTGGCTCATCGGCGATCAACGGTGGTGAGATCGCGAACCCCTTGGCGAGCGGACGGACGAGCACGCCCTCCTCGCGGCAGGCACGCTGCAACTTGCCCGAAGCACCCGGATCTGCTTCGAGCACGTCGTCGGTGAGGTCGACCGCGGCCAGGAAGCCAAGCCCGGCACGGACTTCGGCGACCAGCGGGTGCGCGGTGAGCCCGGAGAGCACGTCGGCCAGCGGCTTCTCCAGCTCGCGTCCGCGCGCGATCAGGCCTTCGCGCTCGTAGATGTCGAGCGTGACGTTCGCGGCGGCGCAGGCGACAGGGTGCCCGGCGTAGGTCGGGCCATGCCGCAGGATCGGCGCGCCGGGCTTGCCGGTGAAGAACGGCTCCGCCACGCGCGGCGCGACGATCAGCGCGCCCAGCGGGATCGTGCCGCCGGTGATGCCCTTGGCGACGGTGATCATGTCCGGCTGGACCGGCCAGCGGTCGATGCCGAACCAGGTGCCGAGCCGCCCGAATCCGGCGATCACGCAGTCGGCGACGAAGAGCACGTCGTGCCGCTTGCAGATCTCGGCGACGGCCTCGATGTACCCGGGCGGCGGCAGCTGCACGCCGCCCGCGCCGAGCACCGGTTCGCAGAAGAACGCGGCCACGCGATCGGCACCGACGCGCTGGATCTCCGCTTCCAGTGCCGCGGCGTCGTCGAACGGGACGTGCGAAACAGGCTCCTGCAACGGTTCGAAGCCGACGCGGTTGGGCGCGAGCCCGCCGATCGCGGTGCCGAAACCGTGCGTGCCGTGGTAGCCGAGCCGCCTGCCGATGAAGTGCGTCTTCTCCGGACGGCCGGTGTGGAAGAAGTGCGCGCGGGCGATCTTCGCCGCGGTGTCGACGACGTCACCGCCACCGGAGGCGAGGAACACCTTCGAGCCGGGTGTCGGCGCGAGCGCGGAAACGCGCTCGGCCAGCTTCAGCGCGGGCTCGTTGGCGTAGTAGCCGAAGAGGTTGTACGAGTCGAGCTTGCGCAGCTGCGCGGCGACGGCGTCGGCGATCTCTTCACGGCCATGCCCGAAATTGGCGTACCAGAGCGAGGCGGTCGCGTCGAAATAGCGCCGGTCCTGATCGTCCCAGACGTACGAGCCCGCACCCCTGGTGATGATCATCCGGTCGCCGTCGACCGCGCCCATGTCCGCGAACGGATGCCAGAGCGGGTTGGTCGGTTGCATCGTCACTCCTCACCTCGGCGGGGCAGGAACTCCGCGATCTCCTCGGCCGTGTAGCCGAGTTCGGCCAGCACGTCTTCGGTGTGCTGACCGAGCGTCGGCGGCGGCGAGACCGGTCGAGCCGGCGTGCCGGACGCCTTGACCGGGAATCCCGTGCCCGTGTACGAACCCATGCGTACCACCTGATCCCGTTCAGTGGTCCATGGGTCGGCGTAGATGTCGTCGATCGTGTTGATCGGGCCCGCCGGGATGCTCGCTTCCTCGAAGCGCTTGAGCCAGTCGCCTGCGGGGCGCGTGAGCAGGACTTCGGCGAGCAGCTCGTTGAGTTCTTCGCGGTGCGCGGCGCGGGCCGCGTTCGACACGAAGCGCGGGTCCTCGGCGATGTCCAGGCCGAGCACCGAGCAGAACACGCGCCAGAGTTTCTCGGAGCCGACCGCGATGACGATCCAGCTGTCGGCCACCTGATACGCCTGGTACGGCACGATGCTCGGGTGCGCCGAGCCCATCCGGCGCGGGCGCTTGGCGTCGTGAAAGGTCGCGCCTGCGGCGTAGACGTGCCAGGCCAGCTGGGTGTCCAAAAGCGACACGTCGAGGTACTGGCCGCGCCCGGTCGTGTGCCGGGCGTGCAACGCCATCAGCACCGCGATGATGCCCCAGGTGCCCGCGTTGAGGTCGGCGACGGGGAGGCCGACCTTCGCGGGCGGGCCGTCGGCCTCGCCGGTCAGGTCCATGATCCCGCCCATCGCCTGGGCGACCAGGTCGTAGCCGGGTTTGTCGCGGTACGGGCCGGTCTGGCCGAAACCGGTGATCGACAGGTGGATCAGGCGAGGGTTCAGTTCGGAGAGCGCCGCGTAGTCGAGGCCCCAGCGTTCCAGCGTGCCAGGCCGGAAGTTCTCGACCAGCACGTCGGCGTCCGCGACGAGCCTGCGCACGGCGTCCTGGCCGCGTTCGCTCTTGAGATCGAGCACGATCCCACGTTTGTTCCTGTTGGCCGCGAGGTAGTAGACCGCGTCGTCGCCGACGAACGGCGGGCCCCACATGCGGGTGTCGTCGCCGTGGCCGGGCGGCTCGACCTTGATCACGTCGGCGCCCATCTCTCCCAGGTATTGCGTGCAGTACGGCCCGGCCAGGATGCGGGAAAGGTCGACGACCTTGATGCCGTCAAGTGGTCTGGTCAAGTTGTCACCCTTATTGATTTCTGCTCGCGGATATAGACGAACGGCCCATTGACGACACTCGGCACGTGATGTTGATTGTTGGGTGAATTTGTGCAGTTTTCGTGTGCACCGTTGCGCACTCCTGGAGGAAACATGCGTCGTCTTGTCGCGTTCGTTGCTGCCCTGGGGGCCGCGACGACCGTTGTGGCCGCACCAGCGGTCGCAGCCGAAACCGGAGCCAGACCGGCGGAAGCGCCCGCCGCCACGCCGCCGATGGGCTGGAACAGCTGGAACAAGTTCGCCTGCGACATCAACGAGCAGCTGATCCGCGAGACCGCGGACGCGCTCGTCTCGTCCGGCATGAAGGACGCCGGCTACCAGTACGTGAACATCGACGACTGCTGGGCGGACCTGAACCGCAACGCCGAGGGCAAGCTCGAGAACCACAAGACCCGCTTCCCGAGCGGGATCAAGGCGCTCGCCGACTACGTCCACGGCAAGGGCCTCAAGCTCGGCATCTACACCAGCGCGGGAACACTGACCTGCGCCAAGACCATGCCGGGCGCGCTCGACCACGAGGATGTCGACGCGCAAACGTTTGCGGACTGGGGCGTCGACTACCTCAAGTACGACAACTGCAACAACCAGGGCCGTCCCGCGCTGGAGCGCTACACGAAGATGGGCGAGGCGCTGAAGAAGACCGGCCGCCCGATCGTCTACGCGCTGTGCGAGTGGGGCCAGAACAAGCCGTGGACCTGGGGCAAGGACGCCGGGGCGCAGCTGTGGCGCACCACCGGCGACATCAAGGACAACTGGGGCAGCTGGACCGGCATCCTCGACAAGCAGGTCGGCCTGGAGGCCTACTCCGGCCCCGGCGCCTGGAACGACCCCGACATGCTCGAGGTCGGCAATGGCGGCATGACCAACGACGAGTACCAGGCGCATTTCGCGTTGTGGTCGCTCATGAACGCGCCGCTGCTCGCGGGCAACGACCTGCGCTCGCAGTCCGACGCGACGAAGAAGATCCTGCAGAACAAGGACCTGATCGCGATCAACCAGGACTGGGGCGGCAAGCAGGGCCACAAGGTCCGCGACGACGGCGACAACGAGGTCTGGGCGAAGCCGATGTCCGACGGCTCGACGGCCGTGGTGCTGTTCAACCGGGGCAACAAGTCCTCGTCGATCTCGACGCTTCCCGCGGAGATCGGCGCGGCGGCCTCGTCCGGCTACCGCGTCCGCGACCTGTGGACCGGCGCCGAGACCGAGACCACGGGCACGCTGCGCGCCGCGGTGCCGAGCCACGGCGCGGCCGCGTTCCGCGTGTGGCCGTCCAAGTTCCCGAACGCCGCGCCGCGCACCACACTTTCGGTGCAGGCGGCCGACTTCACGCCCCGCGACAAGCCGTTCACCACTTCGGTCGAACTCACCAACGACGGTTCGACCCCGGCCTTCCTGGGTAAGGTCTCGCTGACCGCGCCGGCCGGCTGGAAGGTCGACGGCCGCGCCGAAGAGTTCGTTCTCGTTGTCCTGCCGGGGAAATCGTGGAAGCACACCTGGACGGTCGCCCCGGTCAGTCCCACCGGCGACAAGGTTTCGGTGACCTCGCATACCGAATACTGGACGCTGTGGGGAAAGCAAGCACTGGACACCGACGGCACCACGCCGCTGGTGACCGCGCCAGCCGCGGGCACGACCGCGTTGTCCCAGGCCGCGTGGATCTCTGCGGAGAACGGGTTCGGCCCGGTCGAGCGCGGCAAGAGCAACGGCGAGTCCAAGGCGGGTGACGGCAAGCCGATCACCATCGGCGGCGTCGTCTACCCCGACGGCCTCGGCGTGCACGCGCCGTCGAAGGTGCGCTTCTACCTGGGCGGCGGCTGCAAGTCGTTCAGCTCGATCGTCGGACTCGACGACGAGAAGAAGATCGGCACCGTGGCCTTCCAGGTGCTCGGCGACGGCAAGCAACTCGCCGCCACCGAAACCCTGAAGACCGGCCAGTCCCAGCCCATCGACGTCACGCTCACCGGCGTCCAGGTGCTCGACCTGGTGGTCACCGACGGCGGCGACGGCAACAACTCCGACCACGCCGACTGGGCGAACGCCTCGATCACCTGCTGACCCACCCGGCGAAAAAAATCCCAATGTGGCTTTCGTCAGCTCGGAGCTGACGAAAGCCACATTGGGAGGCTGAAACCTGACCAATGCCGCATTGGGATTTTTTTCGCCGGCGGGGGTCATGGGTCGGCGCGGGCGTAGGCGGCGAGCAGTTGGGTCTCGGCTTCGCGGAGGTAGGCGTCGAGCGCGTCCGCGGCCTCGGTGAAACGGGCGCGCTCCAGCTGCTTGAGGATGCGGGCGTGGCGGTTGAGGTAGGGCTCGAAGAAGGCCCTGGTGTTCTCCGTGAACACGAAGACCAGACGGGTTTCGGCGAGAACCTGGCGCATGGTCTCGCTGACGCGGTGGCTGCCCGCGAGGTCCGCCAAGGCTTGGTGGAAGTGGATGCTCGCCGTGCCGACGGCTCGCCACTCCTCCGCGGCGGCCGCGGACTGGCCGTCGGCCAAAGCCGCCTGGACCGGGGAAAGGTCGAGCGAAGCGCGTTCGGCCGCGCGGCGGAGGGCGCCGCATTCGACGATGCGCCGGATCGCGTAGAGGTCTTCGATGTCGTCGGCCGTCAGCTCGCGGACGAACACGCCGCGGTTGAGCTCGTGGACCGCGAGGCGTTCGTGCGCGAGCAGCTGGAACGACTCCCGCAGGGTGTTGCGGGAGACGCCGAGCGCGGCGCTGATCGCGGGCTCGGCGAGCCGGGTGCCCGGCGGGAAGTCGCCCTCGGTGATGCGCTGGCGCAGGATGGCGGCGACCCGCTCGGCCGTGCCGCTGCGCTCCAGCAGCTCACGGTCCTCCTGCAACCGCGCAGCATCGAGGGACGCCATCACTTGACCCCGAGATCGAAGTCCAAGCTGTAACGGTTGTTCGGCATCGCGCCCGCGGCCTTCGCGCCGTCGATCGGGAGCACCGCGCCGTTGATGAAGCGGGATTCGTCGCTGGCCAGGAACACCACGGCCTTCGCGACCTCCCACGCCTCGCCGATGCGGGCGGCGGGGGTGCTCGCGACGAGCGCGTGCTGCTTGGCTTCGAAGTCGGCCGGCGTCGCGAGTGTGCCGCGCAGCATGTCGGTGTCGATCGCGCCGGGGTTGACCGTGTTGGCGCGGATTCCCTGGTGCGCGTGCGCGACGGCGATCGACTTGGTCAGCCCGACCAGCGCGTGCTTGGTGGCGTTGTAGACGGGGTCGCCTGGCCGTCCCATCACACCGCCGTTGGACGAGGTCGTGACGATGCTGCCCGCCTTGCGCTCGATCATGCCGGGCAGCACGGCACGCGTGCCGAGGAACGCCGCGCGCACGTTCAGCGCGAAGATGTTGTCGAACTCGTCCAGCGTGGTGTCGGCGAGCGGCTTGCCCAGGTGGATGCCGACGTTGTTGAACAGCACGTCGATGCGGCCCGCGCGCGACAGCACTTCCTGGACGAACGTGTCGACGTCGTTCTCGTCGGTCGCGTCCACAATGGAGTGTGAGTAGTTCTCGTGGTCCAGCTTCTCCGCCGGCTCGCGGATGTCGCTGGCGTACACGGTGGCGCCCTCGGCGAGGAATTCCTTCACCGTGGCGAGGCCGATGCCCCGCGCACCGCCGAAGACCACCGCGACCTTGTCGGCCAACCGGCCCATTTTCATCTCCTTAACCGCGAGGTTGATTCCTCGTCGACGACATAGTCTTCCGGCAGCCGGACCAGCGCGTCCGGAGCGCCGATGTACCGCACCTCGACGCCATAGCCGGCCCGCGCCGATTCGATCGACACGTACCCGTCCACCACATCGGCCAGCACCGCGAGCGGGTCGCGCTCGAACGGCGAACCGTAGCCACCGCCGCCGGGCAGCACCACCGAGACGACCGCGTCCGGCGCCAGCGCGACCCGGCTCTTGCTCGGCAGGTCCTCACCGGAAACAAGCCCGAACACACCAGCGGCGCCCGCACCCCCACCGTCCACACCGGACGCTGGACGCAGTGTCCGATCGACGTTTCCGTTGACACTCCACGAGATCTCACCGCGCGCGGCCATCGAGGTGTTCTGCCCGAGCCCGCCGCGCTGACGGCCGACACCGCCCGAGTCCTGCCGCAGCACCCGCTCGACCTGCATCAGAGGCGCCATCGTCTCGATGACCTCGGTCGGCGTCGAGCGCAGTCCACTCGGGAATCCCGTGGTGCTCAAGCCGTCCTTGCCCGCCCGCGCGCCGATGCCGCCGGTCTGGAAAACGTTGAGCATGAACTCGCCGTCCGCGGCGACGCCACGCCAGATCGTCATCCACAACGCGTCCGCGCTGTGCGCCAAAGCGTTACCCGGCAAGGCTTTGTGCAACGCGCTGATCAGCAGCGACGGCAGGAAGTGCCCGATGAGGTGCCGGGACGCGACCGGCGCCGGGCTCAGGCAGTTCAGCACCGAGCCTTCAGGCGCGGTCACGTGCACCGGCCGGAACGAGCCCGCGTTGTGCGGCACCTCGGGTGAGATCGCGGCCTTCACGGCGAACGACGCGTACGCGCGGGTGTAGTTGAGCACCACGTTGATCCCGCGCTTGCTCTGCGGCGACGACCCGGCGAAGTCGAGATGGATGTCCTCGCCCGCGATGGTCACGGTCGTCTTGAGCGTGATGTCCTCGTCGTCGAAGCCGTCCGTGCGCATCTCGCTGGTGTAGACGCCGTCCGGCATCTTCGCGAGCGCGCCGCGCAGGGCCCGCTCGGAGCGGTTCATGATCTCGGCCGCGACCTCGTCGATCGACTCGAGGCCGAACTCGTCGAGCAGCCTGACCAGGCTCGCCGCCCCGACCTCGTTGCCGGTGACCTGCGCGTACAGGTCGCCGATGGTCTCCTCCGGGGTGCGGACGTTGACGCGGATCAGCAGTTCGAGGTCGGCGTTGACCACACCGGCGCGCAGGAACTTCATGATCGGCAGCCGCAGGCCCTCTTCGAAGACCTCGTTCGCCTCGGCCGAGACGAGCCTGCCGCCGATGTCCGGCGCGTGGCAGCACGACGCGAACCACGCGACCAGCCGCCCGCGCAGGAACACCGGCGTGGCGACGGTGATGTCGTTGATCTGCCCCGCGGTCTGCCACGGATCGTTGGTGAGCAGCACGTCGCCGGGTTCGAGCGTCTCCGGCGGGTACGCGGCGACGAAGTGGTGCATCCCGGTGGCCATCGCGTTGATGTGGCCGGGGGTGCCGCCGACGGACTGGCCGATCATCTCGCCGCGCGAGTCGAACACGGCGCACGCGAGGTCGAGCGATTCGCGGACCACGGCCGAAAAAGCGGTGTTGACCAGCGCGTTCTGCTGCTCGGCCAGAATCGAGTGGAGCCGGTTGCCGATCACTCCGACCAGGATCGGGTCGACGGTCATACGGTCACCACCAGGCTGGCGTCCTCGCGGACCCCGCAGGTCGCACCGGGTGGAACGACCACTGTGGACTCACGCTCCTCCACGATCGCCGGGCCCTCGACCTCGTCGCCAGGCTTGAGACGGTACCGATCGAGCACCGCGGTATCGACAAATCCACCCGCTTGGGGGAAATACGCGGGCCGCGAGCCCTTACGCGCCTCGCCCGTGCCCGAACCCGTCTGAAGCCGCAGCGTGACGTCCGGCGCGGGTCCACTTGAGACGACCCGCCAGTTGAGCACCTCGACCGAGACGTCGGGGCCGGTGCGCTGGTAGAGGTTCCGGTACGTGGACACGAATTCGTCGATCAGCTCACCAGGCCAGTTCGAGCCGTCGCCGGTCACCGGCACGCGGATCTCGTAACCCTGCCCGGCGTAGCGCATTTCGGCGATCCGGGTGTGAGTCACTCCGGACGCCTCGAGCAACTCCTCGCCCTCCGCCTCCATCTCGGCGAACAGCCCGTCGACCTGCTCCCACGTGAGGTCGTGCACGCTGGCGCGCGAGGAGCGCACGAAGTCGAAGGCCAGCGGCGCGGTGAGGAACCCGACCGCGCTCATCACGCCCGCCGCGGGCGGCGCGACCACCTGCGGCGCGCCGAGCGCCCGCGCGACACCGACGCCGTGCACCGGCCCGGCGCCGCCGAAGGTGAACATCGGCAGCTTCGCCGGGTCCTTGCCCCGTTCGACGGCGTGCACCCGCGCGGCGTTGGCCATGTCCTCGTTGACGCTGGAATGAATGCCGTACGCGGCCTCTTCGACGCTGACGCCGAGCGGCTCGGCGATCTTCACGCGGATCGCCTCACGGGCCCCGGAAGCGTCCAAAGTCATTCCGCCACCGAGGAAATAACCGGGATCGAGGTAGCCGAGCACGAGGTCCGCGTCGGTCACGGTCGGCTCGGTGCCACCACGGCCGTAGCAGACAGGGCCGGGCTCGGAGCCCGCCGAATCGGGGCCGACGGTCAGCAGCCCGAGCGCGTCGATCCGCGCGATGGACCCGCCGCCGACGCCGATCTCGATCATGTCGGTGACCGGCACCTTCACCGGCAGCCCTGACCCCGGCAGCAGCCGGTACTTGCGGTCCACTTCGAACTCGTGCGTGACCAGCGGCGTGCCGCCGGAGATCATGCACAGCTTCGCCGTCGTGCCGCCCATGTCGAACGCCAGCAGATCCGTTTCCCCCGCCACCGCACCGAAAGCGGACGCGGCGAGCGCGCCGCCGGCCGGTCCGGACTCGAGGATGCGGATGGGATACCGGGCGGCCGTGTCGACGGTCGCGATGCCGCCGTTGGACAGCATGATGTGCGGCGACGGCCCGACGCCCGCCGCGTGCAACCGCCGTTCGAGGTCACGCAGGTACCGCTCGGTCAGGTCCTGGACGTAGACGTTCGCGACCGTGGTCGACGCACGCTCGAACTCCCGGATCTCGGGCACGACCTCGGACGACAGCGCGACCCGCAGCCCCGGCGCGACCTCACGCAGAATCTCGGCGGCACGCACCTCGTGCGCGGGATTGGTGAACGCGTGCAGGAAGCAGATCGCGACGGCGTCGATCCCGCGCGCGGCGAGTTCCTTTCCCAGCCGCGAAACGTAGTTCTCGTCAAGTCCCTTGTGGACGGACCCGTCGGCGAGGACCCGCTCGGGTACGTCGAAGCGCAAGTGCCGGGGAACCAGCGGGGCCGGCAGCTCGATGAGCAGGTCGTACAGCTCGTACCGGTGCTCGCGCCGCATCTCCAGGACGTCCGAAAACCCGGCCGTGGCAAGCAAAGCGGTCCGCGAACCCTTGCGCTCGATCAGCGCGTTCGTCACCAAGGTCGTGCCGTGCACGAACTGCTCGATGTCCGAAGCGGACAGACCGGCTTTCGCGAGCGTGTCCACGAGCCCGGCTTCGACGGCACGCGCCGGCTCGTCGTGCGTGGTCAGCACCTTGCCGACGGCCACGATCCCGGTCTCGTCGAGCACGCAGAGATCGGTGAACGTGCCGCCGATGTCGACACCTACGCGCAGCTTCATCGGCGGTACCACCGAGGCGAGGTGTTCAGCGGCGGCCGGAGCCTGGCGCGCACGACCAGCACATTGGGCTCGTCGGCCTCCACCATCTCGGACAGCAGTCGCCGGAACGCCCGCCCGAAGCCGGAGACGCGTTCGGCGTGCACCCCGAACGACCTGGCCAGGCCCACGAAATCGGGGCTGTCCCAGTTGACACCGCGCTGCGGCAGCCCTTCGCGCTCCTGGTCGAACCGCAGCATGCCGTAGCCGCCGTCGTCGACGATGATGATCGTGGCGGGCATCCGCTCCTCCGCCAGCGTCGCGAGTTCACCGCACGCGAAGAGGAACCCGCCGTCACCGCTGACGCAGATGGCCCGCCCGGTGCCTGCGGCCGCGGCGCCGAGTGACGCCGGGAAACCGAAGCCGAGCGTCCCCCAGCCCATCGGATACGCGAACTTGCGCGGCGCGGGGATGCGGTGGAAACCACCGGCCCAGTACCCGGCGACGCACATGTCGGCGACGAGCACGGCGTCACGCGGCAGCACTTCTTCCAGCGTGGCAAGGAAATCCGCGGCCTGCGGCTCCTCGTCGCGGATACGCTGGCGCACCTTCGCCGCGATCCGCTTGAGCCCGACGGTCAGCTCCGTCAGCCCGGACCGCTGCGGCACGTCGAGCGCTTCGGTGATCGCGCGCGCGTCGCCGGTGAGCATGATGTCGACCGGGTAGTTCTTGCTCGCGTCGTCGGGGTCGACGTTGATCGCGATCAGCTTCGGCGGCCGCGGCATCGCCCAGTTCTGCGTCATCAGGCCGTCGAAGTCGGTGCCGATCGCGAGCACCACGTCGGCGTCGTCCCACAGCGCGCCGACCTCGGGCGCGTGCACGGGGTTGGGCGCGAGGCACGGGTGGTCGAGCGGCAGCAGGCCACGCGCGGCGAACGTGGTGATCACCGGCGCGGCGATCTTCTCCGCGAGCGCGCCGATGGCAGGCCCGGCGCCGGAGCGCAGCGCACCGCCGCCTGCCCAGATCAGCGGCTTCTTCGCCTTGCCGAGCATGCGCTCCGCCTTGCCGAGATCAGGCGTGCTCAAGGCCGCGAACACCTCGGTCGGCGGGTCGAAATCGCGCGCCACGTTCTTGAGGTAGTCGGTCGGGATGCCCAGGTACACCGGCCCGCTCTGCGGTTCGAGCGCCTTGCGCGCCGACTGGTGCACGGCGGAGGCGATCTCGTCCGCGCTGCTCACCGTGTACGTCGCCTTGGTCACCGGCGCGAACATGGCCGCCTGGTCCGAGGTCTCGTGCAGGACGCCGCGGGTGACGCCGGGGCGGCGCAGCGTCGACGGGATGTCGGTGGCGATGACCAGCACGGGTGAGGCGGACGCGTGCGCCTCGCCGACCGCGCCGAGCGTGTTCGCCGCACCGGGACCGGTGGTCACGATGGCGACGCCGAGCTTGCCGGTGGCGCGGGCGTACCCGTCGGCCGCGTAGCCGGCGGTCTGCTCGTGGCGTACCCCGATGAGTTTGATCTTGGTGTGGGCCAGCGCTTCCCAGATCGGCAGGTTGTGCACTCCGGGTAAGCCGAAAACGACCTCGACGTCGAGAGCCGTCAAGGCTTCTGCCAGGCGCCTGGCGCCGGTGATCGTCGTGGGCACGGCGGTCATGCTGCCAGATCGTTCAACGATCCGGCAATGGGCGACGTTATTTCGATCGTCCTGACAACGGCCGCGGATTTCCTAAAGTGGGGCATGGCCGGCTCCCAGAACCCGATCCCGCTCTCCGAACGCGGGTGGCGGATCACGGCCGCGCTGTTCTGCGTCTTCCTGCTGCCGGTACTGGTCGAGATGTATCAGCAGCGGCAGTGGATCGCGCCGCTGTTCGCGGCCGCGCTGCTCTACTCGGTCAGCTACGTGTTCGGCCTCTGGCCGGTCCGGCGCCGGACACTGCCGTGGCGGCTGGGTTTTCTGCTCTGGATGTTCGGGCTCTACCTGGCGATCGAGGCGGGCACGAACGGCAGCCAGTACCCCATGCTGTCGTTCGTGCTGGTCACGGTCATGGGCGTGCTCCAGCCGGCAGCCGCGATCCCCGGCGGGCTGGCGCTGGTGGTGGGGGTCGGGCTCTTCGTCGAGGTGCACGTGGTCGACCTCGTCGTGCTGGTCGCCAGCACGGTCGCCATGCTGGGGATGTTCACCCTGATCGTGACCAACCAGAAGCTCAGCGAGGCACGCAACGAGGTCGCCAACGTGGCGGTCGAACGCGAGCGGGCGCGGTTCGCTCGTGACCTGCACGACGTGCTCGGGCACAGCCTGACCACGATCACCGTCAAGCTGTCGCTGATGCGGCGGCTGCTCGAAGACGGCGATCCCGAGGCGGCGTTGCGTGAGGTCACGGACCTGGAGGAGCTGAGCAGGCAGGCGCTGGCCGACATCCGGTCGACGGCGGCTTCGCGGCGGCGGGTCTCGCTGGCCACCGAACTGGCGAACGTGCGCGAGCTGCTGCGGTCGGCCTCGATCGAGGCGGCGCTGCCGTCCGCGGTCGACGACGTGCCCGCCGAGCTGCGTGAACCGTTCGGACATGTGCTGAGGGAAGGCGTCACCAACGTGGTGCGACACAGTGGGGCGAGCCGGTGTGAGGTGACGCTGACGGGGAACTCACTGGAGATCATCGACAACGGCACCGGGAAGGCGGTGCTGATGGGGAACGGGCTGAGCGGGCTGACCGAGCGGATGACGGCGCTGGGCGGCGCACTCGAGGCCGGGCCGGTGCCGGGCGGCGGCTTCCGGCTGCGGGTGTTCGTGCCGGGGCCGCGATGATCAGGGTGCTGCTGGCCGACGACCAGGCCGTGCTGCGTGGCGCGCTGGCCCGGATGCTCGACATGGAGTCCGACATCGAGGTGGTCGCGCAGGTCGGGCGCGGCGACGAGGTGGTGGCCGCCGCCCGTGCGGCGAGCCCGGACGTCGCGCTGCTGGACGTGCAGATGCCGGGACTGGACGGGGTCGCCGCCGCGTCCGCGCTGACCGCGGCGCTGCCCGCGTGCAAGATCGTGCTGCTGACCACCTTCGGCCGCCCCGGCTATCTGAGCCGGGGCATCGCCGCGGGCGCCGTCGGTTTCGTGGTCAAGGACGCGCCGCCGGAACGGCTCGCCGAGTCCGTGCGGCAGGTGCATTCCGGGTTGCGCGTGATCGACCCCGACCTGGACTGGCTCTAGCCGTAGAGCTTGGAGGCGTACTCCGGGCCGTAGTAGGCCTCCAGCTCTTCGAGCGAATCCTCTTGCCGCTCATAGGCTTTCGCGATCAGCGCGCGGCTCGGGAGGTCATCGGGGCGCCAGGTTTCGGGCTTCCACAACTGGGACCTGAGGAAGGCCTTCGAGCAGTGATAGAAGACCTCTTCGATCTCGACGAGCAGCGCGAGCATCGGGCGGTTGCCTTTGACGATCATCTCGTCGAAGAACGGCGCGTCCTTGAGCACCTTGGCACGGCCGTTGATACGCAAGGTGTCGCCGCGTCCGCCCAGCAGGTAGATCAGCCCGACATGCGGGTTGGAGAGCACGTTGAGGAAGCCGTCGACGCGGCGGTTGCCCGGCCGTTCGGGGATGACGATGGTCGTGTCGTCGAGCACGTGGGTGAAGCCGGCCGGGTCGCCTTTGGGGGAAACGTCGCACCTGCCGTCGGCGTCCGATGTCCCGACGAGACAGAACGCGGCGTTGGCGAGCCATTGCCGGTCGATCTCGCCCAGCCTCGGCCGGACCTTGGTGGCGGTGCGCCACAACGGGTCTCCGACGAGTTCGCGTAACTCGGCCTGTGAAGTGATCTCCGATATTTCCCCAGTGTCCGTCATATGGACAGGGTAGTTTCGCTTCTTGACCGACCGCCAGTGTGCGTACACTCGGGCGTCCGTGCGGAAGGTGGTTCGTCTATGCCGTTGATGCCCGTGACCGATTCGATGTTCCTGCTGGTGGAGTCCAGGGAACACCCCATGCACGTCGGCGGGCTCCAGCTGTTCCAGAAACCCGAGGGCGCCGGCCCCGACTATCTGCACGGCCTCCGGCGAGATCTCCTCGAAGATTCGAACATCCGCAATCTGTTCCGGCGGCGCCCGGCCCGCCCGGTCAACCCGCTCGGGCACATCGCCTGGTCGACGGACACCGACCTCGAGCTGGATTACCACTTCCGGCATTCCGCGCTGCCGCAGCCCGGCCGCGTCAGGGAACTGCTGGAGCTGACATCACGCTGGCACAGCACGCTGCTCGACCGGCACCGGCCGCTCTGGGAGATCCACCTTGTCGAGGGCCTGCACGACGGCCGTTTCGCGATCTACAGCAAGATCCACCACGCGATGATGGACGGCGTCTCCGCGCTGCGTCATCTGCAGGGCACCCTGTCGGACAACCCGGATGACAGGGATTGCCCGCCGCCGTGGGGATCGCGCAAGCCCCAGCCGACGGTCCGGCGTAACCGTCAGCTGGCGGGCTCGATGTTCGAAGGCGCGGGCAAAACACTGAGCCAGCTCGGCGGGCTCGCGCCCGCCGCGTTCAAGGTGGCCAACGAGGCGTTCCGCGAACGGACGCTGACGCTGCCTTTGCAAGCGCCGAAGACGATGTTCAACGTGCCGATCGGTGGCGCGCGGCGGTTCGCGGCGCAGTCGTGGTCGCTCGACCGTGTGCGTGGTGTCGCCACGGCCGCCGGGGTTTCCCGCAACGACGTGGTACTCGCGATGTGCTCAGGCGCCTTGCGTGATTACCTGATCGAGCAGAGCGCGCTGCCCGACGCGCCGATGATCGCGATGGTGCCGGTTTCCTTGCGGCGCCGGAATGATCCCGGCGAGGCCTCGGGCAACCACATCGGCGCGATGCTCTGCAATCTGGCGACCGACCAGAAGGATCCGGCGGTCCGGCTCGCGACGATCCATCAGTCGATGCGCAACGGGAAACGGCTCTTCTCGGAACTGACGCCGTTGCAGACACTGCTGTTGTCGGCGATCAACGTCGCGCCGCTGGGGATCTCGCCGATTCCCGGGTTCGTGAACAACACGCCGCCCGCGTTCAACCTGATCATTTCGAACGTGCCGGGGCCGCGGAAACAGATGTATTGGAACGGCGCGAAACTCGACGGCATCTATCCGGCGTCGGCGCTGCTCGACGGGCAGGCGCTGAACATCACGCTGACCAGCAACGCGGACCGGCTCGACTTCGGGATCACGGGCTGCCGCCGCAGTGTCCCGCACCTGCAACGGATCCTGACTCACCTGGACACCGCGCTCGCCGAACTCGAGGCCGCTGTGGCGTAAGGACTCGTGAGTGTTCCCGACTGTAGAACCGTCGGGAACACTCACGAGCTTTTAGCTGCCGTCAGCGTTGTAGATGCCGCCCGGGGTGACGACCCAGAGCTGGCCGTCGGGGCCGGCGACCTCGTCGCGGGTGCGGCCGAGGTTGGTGTAGACCTTGCCGCCGGAGCCGCTGGTGTTCAGCTTGTACGTGCCGCCCTTGAGCGAGGCCATGAACAGGCTGCCCTTGTAGAAGGCCAGGCCGCTCGGGGTGTTGTCCGAGGTCGGCCAGGTCTTGACAGGGTTGGTCATGCCCGCGGTGCCGCACGAGCCTTCACAGGTCGGCCAGCCGTAGTTCTTGCCCGCCTCGATCTTGTTGAGCTCGTCGACCTTGCTCGCGCCGATCTCGGAGTTGTAGAGCTGGCCGTTCACCCAGGCCAGGCCCTGGACGTTACGGTGGCCGTAGGAGTAGACGCGGCTGTTGAAGGGGTTGCCGGGCGCGGCCGCGCCGGAGTCGGTGACACGCAGGATCTTGCCGCCGAGCGAGTTCTTGTTCTGGGCGTTGGCGCCGTTCTGGCCGTCGCCGGTGCCCGCGTAGAGGAAGCCGTCGGGGCCGAACTTGATCCGGCCGCCGTGGTGGAAGTCGGCGCCGCGCGGGATGCCGGTGACGATCGGGGTGATCGTCGTCGTGCCGAGCTTGAACTTGGCGATCCGGTTGTCGGAGCCGGTGGTGAAGTAGATGAAGACGGTCTGGTCCGCGGCGAACTTCGGGGACACCGCGATACCGAGCAGGCCCGCTTCCTTCGTGATGCTGACGCCGGGCACGTCGAGCACCTTGGTGACCTTGCCCGACTTGTCGAGCGTGCTGACCGTCTTGGCGTCCTTCTGGGTGAAGATGGCTTTTCCGTCGGGCAGGAAGTCCACCGCCCATGCCTGCTTCAAGCCGCTGGCGACCTGCTTGATCGCCATGACGGAGACATCAGTGGGTGCTGCCGTGGCCGAACCGGCCATGACCAGCGCAGACGTGGCGGACGCGATCGCGGCGGTGAGATAGCGACGCTTGGACAAGGTAACGCCTCCTTGGGGTACTTTCCGGCGGCGGAACCGGACGTTCGGAACATCCAGCGATGTTGGATATAAACACACCGATTGGCCGAAGGGAACCACCAGACGAAGGTGGGAAACCGCAGACATCCGACCTTAAGAGACACGCTACGTGATCTTCCCTGGATAACGATACGACATAGGTAGGAAGCTTTACGAATACTCCGCCTAGTTTGGCCCAACGTCTTCCGTTCGGCGCCTCGGCGCTTCTAGGGTGACCGTGCTCGGTCCGAGCTCTCCACTGATCGTCCAACGCCGGGCGACTAGAGATCCGAGGAGTCAACAATGATCGAAACCACTGAGGTTTGGACGACGCCGGACTTCGTCGAGTACGAAACCCCCATGGAGGTCACCGCGTACGCGGCCCGCATGGAGGACTGATCTCCGTGTGAACGGCGGGGCCGGCATGCCCGGCCCCGCCCCTTTCAGTGTCCCTATGACCGGTAAATCGGGAGGCCGTTGATGTCCACCGAACCCTTGAGTTCAGCCGACTTCGTCACCGCGTTGCGTGACCTCTCGCATCGCTACTGGGGCACTCATCCGTTCCATCACCGCATGCACGCCGGCGAGCTGAGCGAGCACGAGCTGCGCGTCTGGGCCGCGAACCGCTGGTACTACCAATGCATGCTGCCGCAGAAGGACGCGGCCATCATCAGCAACTGCCCGCTGCCGGAGATCCGGCGCGAGTGGCTCGACCGCATCGTCTACCACGACGGCGCGCGGGCGGGCGACGGCGGCATCGAGCGCTGGCTGCGGCTGTGCAACGCGGTCGGCCTCGACCGGGAAGAGGTGATCGACCAGCGCCACGTCGTGCCTGGCGTGCGGTTCGCGGTCGACGCCTACGTGACGTTCGCGCGGACCAAGCCGTGGGTGGAGGCGATCGCGTCCGGGCTGACCGAGATGTTCGCCGGGCACCTCATGCAGCGCCGGGTCGCCGACATGCTCGCCAACTACTCGTGGATCGCACGCGAAGACCTCGCATACTTCACCAACCGGATCGACAAGGTTTCGGGTGAGGGCAAGGGAACGCTGGACATCGTCGTGCGTCACGCGGTCACCCGCGAGCAGCAGGAGCGCTCCATCGAGGCGCTCAAGTTCAAGACCGACGTGCTGTGGTCGATGCTCGACGCCATCGAGCGCGCGGGGGCGAAGCAATGACGACCATCGGCGTGGACTCGGTGCCCCGCCTCAAACGGGGCGTCCGGCTCACCTACGACAAGGTGCGTTCGACGCACGTGCTGTTGTTCCCCGAAGGCGTGCTGGTGCCGAATCCGACGGCCGCGGCCGTGCTGGAACTCTGCGACGGCGAAGCCACGATTTCGGTCATCACCAAGCAATTGGGCCGTAAGTATTCCGGTGTCCGGGAATCCGACGTGCTCGACGTCCTCGCCAGGCTAGGAGACAGGAGGGTCGTCGAATGGACGTGATCCCGGTTCCCGCGGAGCCGCCTCTCGGCATGCTCGCCGAGTTGACGCACCGCTGCCCGCTGCACTGCTCGTACTGCTCGAACCCGATCGAGCTGATCGCCCGCGAAGGCGAGATGAGCACCGACGAGTGGAAGTCCGTCATCACGCAGGCGCGCGAACTGGGCGTGCTGCAGGTGCACATGTCCGGCGGCGAGCCGCTGGCCAGGCCCGACCTGCCCGAGCTGGTCCAGCACGCGAGCGAGCTCGGCTGCTACGTCAACCTCGTGACGTCCGGGCTCGGCCTCACCGCCGAGCGCCTCGATGACCTGATCGAGCGGGGCATGGCGCATGTCCAGCTGTCCGTGCAGGCCGCGGACGCGCAGCGCTCGGACCTGCTGGCGGGCGCGAAGGCGTTCGACCGCAAGATCGTCGCGGCCGAGCTGATCAAGAAGTCCGGGCTGCCGCTTTCGGTGAACGTGGTGCTGCACCGGCAAAACCACGATCAGCTGGGCGGCATCATCAAGCTCGCCGAGCGGATGGGCGCGGACCGGCTCGAGCTGGCCAACACCCAATACTACGGCTGGGCACTGAAGAACCGCGACGCGCTGATGCCGACCCCGGAGCAGCTCGCCGAGGCCGAACCGCTGGTGCGCGCGGAGACGAAACGTCTCGCGGGCACCATGCAGATCATCTACGTGGTGGCCGACTACTACGAGCCGTACCCGAAGCCGTGCATGTACGGCTGGGGCGCGCGGCAGCTGACGGTCGCGCCCAACGGGAACGTGCTCCCCTGCCCGGCGGCGACGGCGATCGAGACGCTCGAACTGTCCAATGTGCGGCACACCTCGCTCGCGGACATCTGGTACAAATCCAGCTCCTTCAACGCTTATCGCGGCGAAGACTGGATGAGTGACACCTGCCGGAGCTGCGACAGGCGTGGCCAGGACTACGGCGGCTGCCGTTGCCAGGCGTTCCTGCTCACCGGTGACGCGGCCGCGACGGACCCCGTGTGCAGCAAGTCGCCGCAGCGCGACATCGTCGACCTCATCCTGGCCGCGCCGCGCACCTCGCCCGAGCTCGTGATGCGAAAGCCGACGGTGACCCGGTGAGGGTGCTCCTGCTCGGCACGGCGGCAGGCGGCGGTTTCCCGCAATGGAACTGCGCCTGCGCGCTGTGCAAATCCGGCGCCACACCCAGGACCCAGGACTGCGTCGCGGTCAGCGCGGACGGCGTCGGCTGGTACCTGATCAACGCCTCCCCGGACATCCGCGCCCAGATCCTCGGCAACCCGGCACTGCACGCTGGGCCAGGCCCGCGCGAGATCCCGATCCGCGGCGTCCTGCTCACCGACGCGGAACTGGACCATTCACTGGGACTGCTGATGCTCCGGGAAGCGGGCGGCCTGCCCGTGTGGGCACCACCCGCGGTACTGCACGCGCTGCGTGACTGTTTCCCCGTGCGCGACGTGATCGACGGTTACGGCGGCTGGGAATGGCTGCCCGCGGGCTCGTCGCTGGGCAGCCTGCGGGTGAGCGTGCTCCCGGTGAGCGACAAACACCCCAAGTACGCACGATCGTCCACAGTGGAGGGACCGTGGGTGGTCGCCTACCGGATCGAGGACCCGGCGACCGGCGGCGTCTTCGTCTACGCGCCCTGCCTGAAAAGCTGGCCTGACGGCTTCGACGAGTTCGTCGCCGACGCCGGCCTGGTCCTGCTCGACGGCACCTTCTACTCACCGGGCGAGATGTCCGGCGCGACCGCGTCCGGCGTGAGCGACGACGCCCAGCACGTGATGGGCCACATCCCGATCGCGGGCGAGCACGGCAGCCTGCGCCGCATCGCCGCCCACCGCGAAGCGGGTTCTGGTGCGCATTGGGCGTACACGCACCTCAACAACACCAACCCGGTACTGGACCCCGGCGCCCCCGAGCACTCGGCCGTCCGCCTCGCCGGCGCCGAACTCCCCCTGGACGGCACCGAATACAAGCTCTGACCGCCCCATAAAAAGCCCCCACCCTCCCGGGGGCTCCCCTGCAGCCATCATATCGCGGGATACAGGGGAAACCGGGTTTCAAGATCAACATGGGCGGGGTTGTCCACATCGGGCGAGACCTGTGGACAAGTCGACTTGAGTTGATCTTGGACACCGAACAGGCGAGTAAAATGCGGCTTGCGCCCGTCCCGCGACAGGTCCGAGCGCTGCCATGGCCGGTCCGCGTTGTGAACGCCACTTTCGCAACGTTGAGCCTGGATCCACCGAGGATCTTGGTGGGTTGATCGTGTCGTGGACGCGCAGATGCCCTCTGACTTGGGATGATTGTTCTTGCGAAGGAATCAATCG
>NZ_JBHWEB010000085.1:0-41128 GCF_042734395.1 Amycolatopsis sp. NPDC059657
ACGAGGGGGTCCGCGAGTGGTAACTCCGCTGCATCCAACGGAGCAGAGTTACCACTCGCCCGCAACCGTCACCGCAAACCCTCCACAGTCACTCTGTCGTGGCCAGGGCGGAAGCAGGCCAAGGTCGCCCACCACGACATGACACCTTTGCCCTTCCGCCCAAAAGAACCGTCGGCAACACTCACGAGTCCTTCGGCTAGGAGAACTCGGGAGCGAGCTGCTCCGCGATCTCGTAGGTGTTCAGCGCCGCGCCCTTGCGCAGGTTGTCGCCGCACACGAAGAAGTCCAGCGTGTTCGGGAAGTCCAGCGCCTGGCGCACGCGGCCGACGTAGGTCGGGTCGCCGCCGACGACGTCCGCGGGCGTCGGGAAGACGTTGTTCTCCGGGTCGTCGACCAGCACGACCGTCGGCTGGGCCTCGAAGACCTTGTGCGCGGCCTCGACGGTGACCTCGCGCGCGAACGTCGCGTGCACGGCCAGCGAGTGCGTGGTGACCACGGGAACGCGGACGCAGGTGGCCGAAACCTTCAGATCCGGGATGCCCAGGATCTTGCGGGATTCGTTGCGTACCTTGAGTTCCTCGGAGTACCAGCCGTCGCCCTTGTACGAACCGGCCGACGGGACCACGTTGAACGCCAGCGCCGCCGGGAACGGCGAGTCGGCGATCGGCAGCCCGGCCGCCTCGAGCGTCTCGCGGACGTCGCCCGCGCGCACGCCGACCGGCTTGCCCGCGACGGCTTCGAGTTCGGCGTACAGCCTGTCGACGCCTTCCTTGCCGGCGCCCGAAACCGCTTGGTACGAGGCGACGACGAGTTCCTTGAGCTCGAACTCGCGGTGGAGCGCGCCGAGTGCGGCCATCATGGACAGCGTGGTGCAGTTCGGGTTGGCGATGATGCCCTTGGGCCGGGCGGTCACCTTGTCGGCGTTGACCTCGGGCACCACCAGCGGCACCTCGTCGTCCATGCGGAACGCGCCCGAGTTGTCGACGGCGACGGCGCCGCGGGACGCGGCGATCGGGGCCCACTCGGCGGAGATCTCGTCGGGCACGTCGAACATCGCGATGTCGACGCCGTCGAAGGCCTCCGGCGAGAGCGCGATGACCGTCAGCTCTTCGCCGCGCACGGTGATCTTCTTACCGGCGGACCGAGCCGACGCGATGAGGCGGATTTCGCCCCACGGCACGGTTTCCTTGCCGTTGATGATGTCGATCATGACCGTGCCCACGGCTCCGGTCGCGCCGACGAGCGCCAGAACTGGTGCCATTACCGTCCACTCCCTGCGTATACGACGGCTTCTTCATCGCCGCCCAGTTGGAAAGCCTCGTGGATGGCGCGCACCGCGTCGTCGAGCTGCGCTTCCCTGATCAGCACCGAGATGCGGATCTCCGAGGTGTTGATGATCTCGATGTTCACGCCGGACTGCGCCAGCGCCTCACAGAACGTCGCCGTCACACCGGGGTGCGAGCGCATGCCCGCGCCGACCAGCGAGACCTTGCCGACGTGGTCGTCGTAGAGCACCGACTCGAAGCCGATCTCGGCCTTCATCGACTCGAGCTCCTTGACGGCCTTGGGGCCGTTCGCCTTCGACAGCGTGAACGTGATGTCCGTGCGGCCGGACACGGTGCTGGACACGTTCTGCAGCACCATGTCGATATCGATCTCGGCGTTCGCGATCGAGCGGAAGATGCGCGCGGCGGCGCCCGCGTGGTCCGGCACACCGGTCACGGTGATCTTCGCTTCGGACCTGTCGTGCGCGACGCCGGTGATCAGCGCTTGTTCCACGGGGATCTCCTCAATCGAGCCGAACACGGTCGTGCCCGGCTTGTCGCTGTAAGACGAACGGACCACGATCGGCACGCCGTAGCGGCGGCCGTACTCGACGGAACGCAGGTGCAGGATCTTCGAACCGCTGGCTGCCAGCTCGAGCATTTCCTCGTAGGCAACGGTTTCGAGTTTGCGCGCGTTGGGTACCACCCGAGGATCGGCGGTGTACACACCGTCCACATCGGAATAGATCTCGCACGCGTCGGCGTTGAGCGCCGCCGCCAGCGCGACGGCGGTGGTGTCCGAGCCGCCTCTGCCGAGCGTGGTGATGTCCTTGGTGTCCTGTGAAACACCCTGGAACCCGGCGACCAGCGCGATGTAGCCCTGCTCCAGCGCCTGGGTGACCCGGCTCGGCGTCACGTCGATGATGCGCGCGTTGCCGTGCGCGGAGGTCGTCACCACGCCGGCCTGTGAGCCGGTGAACGACCACGCCTGTGCGCCGTACGCCGAGATCGCCATCGCCACGAGCGCGTTCGAGATGCGCTCACCCGCGGTGAGCAGCATGTCCATCTCACGCTCCGGCGGGGCCGGGTTGACCTGCTGCGCGAGATCGAGCAGCTCGTCGGTCGTGTCACCCATGGCCGAGCAGACGACCACGACGTCGTTGCCTGCCTTCTTGGTGGCGACGATACGTTCGGCAACCCGTTTGATCCGGTCGGCACTTTCCAGCGACGAACCACCGTACTTCTGGACCACGAGCGCCACGCCCGAACCTCCTAGCCGGGGCCGGGGCCGGGCTCCTCAGGGCGTCGAGAAGCCCCCCGGGTCCCTCATTTGCATGGGAGCCTACCGGTCCGGGCGTTTACCACCACCCTGATATGTGTCGCCGGCCACTTCTTGCGACTATCTGGGGTATGGAAAAGCCCGCAGACACAAGCGTTCCGGTCACCGAGGAAATCGCCAGGCGCTGGAGCCCCCGCGCCTTCGACGAGACGGCTGACGTTTCCGACGAGCAGCTGCGCGCCATGCTGGAAGCGGCACGCTGGGCGCCCTCGTCCGGCAACACCCAGCCCGCCCGCTACCTGGTCGGCCGCCGCGGCGACGAGACGTTCAAGAAGATTTACGGAACGCTGGCCGACGGCAACAAGATCTGGGCCCATCGGGCCGGTGTGCTGATGATCGGCCTGGTCGTGACGCAGAACGAGAAGGGCGACATCCCGCACGCGGAGTACGGGCTCGGCCTCGCGAGCCAGAACCTCGTGCTGCAAGCGGTGCGTGAGGGACTGGTCGCGCATCAGATGGGCGGCTTCGACCCGTACGCCGTCATCCGGGACTTCGACCTGCCGGACGGCCTCGTGCCCCGAGTCGCGATCGCGGCCGGAAAACAAGCCCCACCGGAAATTCTTGACGCGGAACGCCTTATCGAACGGGAAATTGCGCCACGCGTCCGTATTCCGCTGTCGGATTTCGCGTTTTCGTCGCCGGGAAACCCGATCTTCTAAGCAGTGCCGCCGACCCGGCGAATGACTTTCGCCACGATCGACGAAACCACGAGCCAGAAGATGGCGGCGAGCCCGTAGTCGACGAGCACGCGCAGCTTGAGGTCGTCGGGCAGGAAGAGATCACGGAAGCCGAGCGAGAAGGCGTCGGCGCCGCCGCGGATGAACGACACGATGCCGTTGTCCGGATTGGCCTCGCCGATCACGAACACCACGTGGACGGCGAGGAAGAGCGCGAAGATCAGGCCCGCCCAGCGGACCAGACCGGCGAGTACGCCCGCCGCGCGCTCGCGGCCACGCCGCCAGTCCACTCCGGCCCGGGATTCACTCTCCGCGTGCTCAGCCATGCCCGGAGTTTCGCATGGTGACCGCGTGGACGCTACCGGCCGGTAGGGCGCGAGTGTAACGACTCGGCTTCCCTTCGGGCGTCGCTCGTGGTTAGAGTGGGCGCTGTGGCACGCGCTCTCCTGCTTCGCTGCCGCGATGGGGCCTGATCTGACCGGCTCCCCGTCGCGGGGCTTTGTGGTGTCGCCGGTCGTTCATCCATACCCCGGCAGGAGATCTTCACAGCATGACCACGTCCGAACCCCGCATCTCGTCTTCGCGCATTCGTAAGCCTTCGCGTCCCGCGCCCGCCGACCAGCCCGGCTGGAACTCCCAGCGCGGCACCTCGATGCCGGTGCACCGCTACCGCCCGTGGTTCGAGCTGGTCGAGGACATCGACCTGCCCGAGCGCACCTGGCCGGCCAAACGCATCGACCGCGCGCCGCTGTGGTGTGCCGTCGACCTGCGTGACGGCAACCAGGCACTGATCGACCCGATGTCGCCTGCCCGCAAGCGCAAGTTCTTCGAGCTGCTCGTACGCATGGGCTACAAGGAGATCGAGGTCGGCTTCCCCGCCGCCTCGCAGACCGACTTCGACTTCGTGCGCGAGATCATCGAAGAGGGCGCGATCCCCGAGGACGTGCGGATCCAGGTGCTGACCCAGTGCCGCCCCGAGCTGATCGAGCGGACCTTCCAGTCGCTGGAGGGCGCGCCGCAGGCGATCGTCCACATTTACAACTCGACCTCGATCCTGCAGCGCCGCGTGGTCTTCCGCGAGGAGCGCGAGGGCATCAAGAAGATCGCGACGCAGGCCGCCGACCTGGTGGTCGAGTACGCGGGCAAGTACTCCGACACGGACTTCCGCTTCCAGTACTCGCCGGAGTCCTACACCGGCACCGAGCTGTCGTACGCGGCCGAGGTGTGCAACGCGGTCACCGAGATCTGGCAGCCGACGCCGACGCGCCCGGTGATCCTGAACCTGCCCGCGACGGTCGAGATGGCCACCCCGAACGTCTACGCCGATTCCATCGAATGGATGAACGGCCAGCTGGAGCGCCGCGACTCGGTGATCCTCTCGCTGCACCCGCACAACGACCGCGGCACCGGCATCGCCGCCGCCGAGCTGGGCTACCAGGCGGGCGCGGACCGGATCGAGGGCTGCCTGTTCGGCAACGGCGAGCGCACCGGCAACGTCGACCTGGTCGCGCTGGGCATGAACCTGTACAGCCAGGGCATCGACCCGCAGATCGACTTCTCGGACATGGACGAGATCAAGCGCACGGTCGAGTACTGCAACCAGCTGCCGGTCGCCGAGCGCTCCCCGTGGGGCGGTGACCTGGTGTTCACCGCGTTCTCCGGCTCGCACCAGGACGCGATCAACAAGGGACTGGACGCGCTGAAGGCGGCCGCGGACAAGGCGGGCGTGCCCGTCGACGAGTACCCGTGGGAGGTCCCGTACCTGCCGATCGACCCGAAGGACGTAGGCCGCAACTACGAGGCCGTGATCAGGGTCAACTCGCAGTCCGGCAAGGGCGGCGTCGCCTACATCATGAAGGCCGAGCACCAGCTCGACCTGCCGCGCAGGCTGCAGATCGAGTTCTCGAAGGTCATCCAGCGCCACACCGACGCGCTCGGCGGCGAGGTCGACCCGGCCACCATGTGGAACGCCTTCCACGCCGAGTACCTGGAGCCGAAGACCCCGCTGGAGCTGGTCCGCCAGCACGTGCGCGACAACGGCGACGGCGAGTACGACATCACCGCCACCGTCCGCGTCGAGGGCGACGAGCACGAGATCACCGGTACCGGCAACGGCCCGATCGCGTCGTTCTTCGACGCGCTGTCGACCGTCGGGTTCGACCTGCGCCTGCTGGACTACAGCGAGCACACCCTCTCGCCCGGCGACGACTCGCGGGCGGCCTCGTACATCGAGTGCGCCATCCAGGACCGGGTGTTCTGGGGAGTCGGCGTCGACCCGTCGATCGTCACGGCCTCGCTGCGCGCGGTCGTCTCGGCGGTCAACCGGTCGCACCGCTAAGAGGTCGTGAGTGGTATTGCCGGTTCTAACCGGCAATACCACTCACGAGCATTTTCATGAGGACGTCCGGAGCGTCCCAACTAGAAGCGCGCCTTATGACTGGGGTCGTGAGCTTTGCGGTCGGGCCACCGACGACGGCCCGACCGACTCGGGTTTCACGTGCTCACGAGTCCCTTGTAACCGCGGCGACCTCGGCGAGCAGGGCCGCCAAAACCGCCTCCACCGCGGGCCGTGCCGAAGCGCCCTTACGTGACACCGCTTCGACGTGACGGGCCGCGCGCACGCCGGCGAGCGGGCGGCGCAACAGGCCGCTGTCTCCGCTGATGTCCATTGTGTACCGAGGCAGCAGCGCGATCCCGTGTCCCGCCGCGACCAGTGCCTCGGTGATGCGGAAATCGTTGATGCGCTGGACGACCTGTGGCTGAACCCCGGTACGCACGGTCAGCGACTTCAGCACGTCATCGACGGGGAAGCCGAAATTCACGCTGATCCAGCGCTCGCCCGCCAGCTCGGCGAGCTCCACCCTGTCCTTGCCTGCCAGCCGGTGACCGGCGGGGAGCGCGACGTCGAGTGGCTCGCGGAGCAGGTGCACCGAATCGAGGCGGTCGGTGGCGAACGGCTGGGCGTGCTCGTCGCGGTGGGCGACCACGATGTCGTAGTCGGCGACCAGGCTCGGGATCTCCGGCGGGACCATGTCGATGTCGCGGACGTCGACCTCGAGGCCGTCGAACGCGGCGATCCGGTGCAGCAAACCGGGCAGTAGCAGCAAACCCGCCGACTGGAAGATCGCCAGGCGTACCCGGCCGCGTGGCGCGCTGCGGTAAGTGTCCAATTCGGACTCGGCGCGGTCGAGTGCGGCGAGCACGTCGTCCGCGCGGGCGACCAGTGCGCGCCCCGCGTCGGTCAGGCGCAAGCCGCGGCCTGCCGGTTCGGTCAGCGGCAAGCCGACTTCGGTCTGCAACGCCCGCAATTGCTGGGAGACCGCGGACGGCGTGCAGTGCAGTGCGCGTGCGGCTTCCGTCACACTGCCGCGATCGGCGAACTCGCGCAGCGTCCTCAACCGGCCGATATCCATAAGAGCGATGGTATGTGAAGCGCAGCTTCAAGGTCCTTGCAGATATTATCGCTGGTCCTTCACAGTTTCACCGGTCAGAGTGGAGGCATGCCCACCAGAGATCGCCTGCTCGCCATGCTCGTCGCCTTCTTGTGGGGCTGTAACTTCCTCGCCATCCACGCCATGCTCGGCCAGTTCCCGCCGCTGTTCGCGGCCGCGCTGCGCTTCCTGGTGATCGCGATCCCGACGATCATCTTCGTGCCGTGGCCGAAGGTGAAGATCCGCCACCTGCTCGGCTACGGACTCGGGTTCGGGACGCTGCAGTTCCTGTTCCTGTTCGTCGGCATGGACATCGGCATGCCGACCGGGCTGGCGTCGCTGGTGCTGCAGGCGTCGGCGCCGTTCACCGTCGTGCTCGGCGCGATCTTCCTGCGGGAGAAGGTCAGCAGGCGGCAGTGGACCGGGATCTCGCTGGCCGTGTTCGGCATGGCCGTGATCGCCTGGCAGCAGTTCGAGCACGCGGCGCTGCTGCCGGTCATTCTCACCCTGCTCGGCGCGCTGAGCTGGGCTTTCGGCAACCTGAGCACGCGCGCGGCCAAGCCGTCGAACGCACTGCACTTCACGCTCTGGATGTCGGTCGTGCCGCCGCTGCCGATGCTGGCGCTGTCGTTCTCGTTCGAGGACGGCCAGTGGAAGTCACTGACCACCCTCGGCACGTCGACCGGGGTCGTCGGCCTGCTCGGGCTGGCCTACGTGGTGCTGCTCGGCACCATCGCGGGCTCCGGCATCTGGTCGACGCTGATGACCCGCAACCCGGCAGGCGTGGTCGCGCCGTTCAGCCTGCTGGTGCCGGTGGTGGGTATCTCGATGTCGTTCGTCGTATTGCACGAACGCCCCGCACCGCTGGAAATCGCGGCCGGGGTCGTCGTGATCTGTGGCGTGCTGCTGGGTTCGCTGAAGAAGCGGGCTCAGCGCTCGGTGACGGGCGCCGGTTCCTTGGTCTCGGCTTCCTCGTCCTCTTCGACGTGAGTCATGCGCTTCTTCACGATGATCGAGATGACGATGCCCGCGATGACCGCCGCGCCCAGCCCGAAGTAGGAGAACCGGGACAGCCACTTCTCCGCGACGATGCCCAGGTAGTAGACCGCCGCCGTGGTGCCACCGGCCCAGACGACGCCGCCGAGCGCGTTGGCCACGAGGAACTTGCGGTACGGCATGTGCAGCGAGCCCGCGAGCGGACCGGCGAGAATGCGGAGGAAAGCGATGAAACGTCCAAAGAAGACAGCCCAGACACCGCGCTTCTCGAAGATGCCCTTGGCCTTCTCGATGTGCTTCGGCCCGAAGTGCTTGGGGAACTTCCGCCCCGCCCACGCGAACAGGCGATGGCCGCCCTTGCGGCCGATGGTGTAGCCGATACTGTCGCCGACGATCGCGCCGACACTGGCGAACACGCCGACCCACAGCGGGCTGATGTGATCGGTCTGCGAAGCCAGCAAAGCCGAGCTGACCAGCACGATCTCACCCGGCAAGGGGATGCCGAGGCTCTCGATCATGATGACGCCGCCGACGATCAGATACACGGACAACGCCGGAATCGTGTTCAGCCACTGGTCGATATGCACGGGCGTGTCCCCTCACGTCTGTTTCGGTCCCCTCAGGCAGGGTACCGGTGGCCGAAGTAAGCGGGCCTCACCCCGCAGGATGAGGCCCGCCTAGTCCTCGAGTACTCGTCTTAAATGACCTCGGACACCGAAGCAGGTCCTGAGAGATCGACGTCGGGGTTGATCGTCACCTCGTCCACCAGCTCGGCCTTGACCTCGTGCCGCCCGATCAGCCCGTCGCGGATGTCCTCCGCGAAGTGACACGCGACCCGGTGACCCGGCGCGAGCTCACGCAGCTCCGGGCGGTCGGTCGAGCAGCGCGTCTCCTGCTTCCACGGGCACCGGGTGTGGAACCGGCAGCCGCTCGGCGGGTTGGCAGGCGAAGGCAGGTCGCCGGCGAGCAGGATCTGCTCACGCGCGTCCTCGACCTTGGGGTCCGGCACCGGGATCGCCGAGAGCAGCGCCCGCGTGTACGGGTGCAGCGGCTCTTCGTACAGCGCGTCCGCGGTGGCTTCCTCCACCAGCGACCCGAGATACATCACGCCGATGCGGTCGGAGATGTGCCGGACGACCGCGAGGTCGTGCGCGATGACCACGTAGGTCAGCCCGAGCTTCTCCTGCAGATCCTCCAGCAGGTTGACCACCTGCGCCTGCACCGAGACGTCCAAAGCGGACACCGGCTCGTCGGCGACGATCAGGTCGGGCTCGACCGCCAGCGCACGCGCGATGCCGATGCGCTGACGCTGACCGCCGGAGAACTCGTGCGGGTACTTCCGCAGCGCGCTCTCCGGCAGGCCGACCGCGGCGAGCAGCTCACGCAGCCGCTCGTGCGTGGACTCCTTGTCCTTGTCGAGCCCGTGCGCGCGCATGCCCTCGGTCAGGATGGACTCGACCGACTGGCGCGGGTCCAAACTGGACAGTGGGTCCTGGAAGATCATCTGCATCCGGCGGCGGCTCTTGCGCAGTTCCTCGCCCTTGAGGCTCGAAACGTCGGTGCCGTCGAAATCGACGACGCCGCCGGTCGGCTCGACCAGCCGCAGGATCGCCCTGCCGAGCGTGGTCTTGCCACAGCCCGACTCGCCGACCAGGCCGTAGGTCTCCCCGCGCCGGATGGCGAGCGAGACGCCGTCCACCGCGTAGACGTACCCGATGGTCTTGTCGAAGATGATCCCGCGCTTGATCGGGAAGTGCACCTTGAGGTCGTCGACCTGCAGCAGCACGTCGGTTTCGACCACTGTCTCGGTCATCAGACTCCCTCCCCGGCCGTCAGCGCCGGCAGCACGGGGTTGTGGCAGCGCAGCATCCCGTTGCCGTCCGAAGTCAGCTCCGGCGTCACCTTGCGGCACGCCTCGAGCGCGTTCGGGCAGCGCGGCGCGAACGCGCAGCCGTTGTCCCACGGGATGTTGTCGGCGACGGATCCCTTGATGGGCACCAGTTTCTCGCCACGGCCCGCGTCGAGACGCGGGATCGAGGCGAGCAGCCCGTGCGTGTACGGGTGACGCGGCTCGGCGAACAACGCGTGCCGCTCCGCCCGCTCGACGATCCGGCCGCCGTAGAGCACGTTGACCTCGTCGCACAGCCCGGCGACCACGCCGAGGTCGTGCGTGATCATGATCAGCGCGGTCCCGGTGTCCTGCACGAGTTCGCGCAGCAGCGCCAGGATCTGCGCCTGGATCGTCACGTCGAGCGCCGTGGTCGGCTCGTCCGCGATGAGCAGGCGCGGCTTGCACGCCAGCGCGATGGCGATCAGCGCACGCTGGCGCATACCACCGGAAAGCTGGTGCGGGTACTCGGAAAGCCGCCGCGCCGGGTCGGGGATGCCGACCTTGTCCAGCAGCACGATCGCCTCGCCCTTGGCCTGCGATCGCGACATGGCGCGGTGGCGTTCGAGCACCTCGGTGATCTGCAGCCCGATCGGGATGACCGGGTTCAGCGAGGACTGCGGATCCTGGAACACCATCGCGATGTCACGCCCACGCCGCTCGCCCATGTCCTTGTCGGACAAGGAAAGCAGGTCGGTGCCTTCGAACTTCACCGAGCCGGTGACCTTGTTGCCGCGCTTGGCGAGCAGGCCCATGATCGCCAGCGAGGTGACCGACTTGCCACAGCCGGACTCACCGACCAGCCCGACCGTCTGGCCGGGGTCGACGTCGAAACTCACGCCGTTCACCGCGGTGAACGGCCGCTCGCCCTTGCGCTGGAACACGACATTCAGGTCGCGAACTTCAAGCAATGCCACGGGAAATCACCGCCTGTTCTTCGGGTCGAGGGCTTCCCGCATGGACTCGCCGAGCAGGGTGAAGCCGAGTGCCACCACGATGATCGCGATGGCGGGATAGAACGCCAGGTCCGGCTTGATCTCCAGGAAGTCCTGGGCCCGGCTCAGCATCGCGCCCCATTCGGCGCGGTCGAGGTTCGGGTCGCCGAGGCCGAGGAAGGACAGCGCGGCCGCGTCGAGGATCGAGGTCGCCAGCGTCAGCGTCGCCTGGACGATCACCGGCGCGAGCGAGTTCGGCAGCATGTGCCGGAACACGATCGTCGACCGTTTCACGCCGAGCGAGGTGGCCGCGAGAATGTACTCGCTGTGCCGCTGGGCCAGCATCGACCCGCGCAGCAACCGCGCGAAGATCGGCACGTTGACGATCGAGACCGCCAGGATGACCGTGAACTGGCTGGGGTTCTTCGCCAGCGCCGCGATCGAGATCGCCAGCAGCAGGCCGGGCACCGAGAGCAGGATGTCGGTGAAGCGCATCAGCGCCGTGTCCACCCATCCGCCGATGGCACCGGCGACGCCGCCGACCAGCATGCCGAGCGCGAGCCCGATCAGGGTCGCCATGACACCGACGATCAGCGACTGCTGTGAACCGACCAGCAACCGGCTGAAGAAGTCGCGGCCGTTCTCGTCGCTGCCCAGCAGGTACCCCGGCTGGGCGCCGGGGATGATGCCCGCGCCGAGGCGCAGGTGATCGGTGAGCACCGGATCACGGAAGAACGGGTCCTTCGGCGCGATCCACGGCGCGATGGCCGCGAGGACGATGAACAGCACCACGATCACCGCGCCGATGATCGCCACCGGGCTGCGGCGCATGCGGCCGACCGCGTCGGCCAGCACACCCTTGCCTCGGGTGTTCTCCGCGAGTGCGTCGATCTTGTCGCGCTTCCGCTTCATGAACGTGGTCATCGCACCCGCACCCTTGGATCGATGATGCCGTACGAGACGTCCACCAGAATGTTGATCACCACGAAGACGACCGCGGCGAGCATGACCAGGCCGAGCAGGATCGGATAGTCGCGCACGTTGATGGACTCCGCCATCTTCGAGCCGATCCCGCCCCACACGAACACCTTCTCGGTCAGCACGGCGCCTGCCAGCAGCAGACCGGTCTGCAGGCCGATCGTGGTCGACACCGGCAGCAGCGCGTTGCGCAGCACGTGCCTGCCGCGGACGGTGCGCGGCGCGAGGCCCTTGGCGTTCGCCGTGCGCACGAAGTCCTCGTTCAGGACGTCGAGCACCGAGGCGCGGGTGATACGGACGATCACCGCGAGCGGGATCGTGCCCAGCGCGATGGCGGGCAGGATCAGGTGGCGGATCGCGTCGACCGACGCGTCCAGTTCACCGGTGAGCAGGCCGTCGAGTACCGCGAAGCCGGTCACGTGGGTCGCGTTGATCAGCGTGTCCTGCCGCCCTGACGGCGGCAGGATGTGCAGGAACGGACCCGACGCGAAGAAGTACTTCAGCATGATCCCGAGGAAGAACACGGGAACCGCGACACCGAGCAGCGTGCCGATGATCGTCGTGTTGTCGAGCAGGCGGCCGTGGAACTTCGCCGCGAGGTAACCCAGCGGGATACCGAGCGCGACCGCGAAGAACAACGCGGCGAGCGAGAGTTCGATCGTCGCCGGGAACGCCCGGCCGATCTCCGCCATCACGGGATCGCCGCTCTTCGAGGAGATCCCGAAATCACCGGTCAGCACCCGGCCGAGGAACTTGAAGTACTGCTCGTAGATGGGCCGGTCCAGGCCCATGATGTGCTCGAGGTCGGCGATCTTCTGTGGGGTCGCCTTGTCGCCGAGCATCGCGCCTGCCGGCCCGCCGGGAAGCGAGCGGAGCCAGGCGAAAACGAGGATGGACAAGATGAAAAGCGTCGGTATCGCTTGTAGCAACCGACGCGCGATGAATCGGAGCATGGAATTCCTTAACTGACTTAGCCCTGGATGGCGGGCAGGGGGCAGGCGTCGGGAAACGCCTACCCCCTGTCGGCTATCAAGCCAGGGTTATCCCTTGCTCACGGTGTTGAAGTGCTCGTTGTTGAGCGGGCTGGGCACCATGCCCTTGATGGTCGACGCCGTGACGTACGCGGGCGGCGAGCTCAGGATCGGCACCGCGGGCAGGTACTTCGACATGATGTCGCGGTTGGCCTGCTCGTAGGCGGCGGTGTGCGCGGCCGGGTCGACCGTGCCGTCGGCCTTGGACAGCTGCGAGAACAGCTCCGGGTTGTCGAAACCGAACTCCGGCTTCGCGCGGCCGAAGAAGGTGCCGAGGAAGTTACCGGCGTCGGCGTAGTCCGCGTTCCAGCCGATGATGTGCAGGTCGTGCTTGCCGAGCTTCTGCACGTCGTCCTTGTAGCCACCGTTCCACGGGCGCGGGACCAGGTTGACCGTGATACCGGCCTGCTTGAGGTTGTCGGCCAGCGCCGACGCGATCTCCTGCGGGTTCGGCATGTACGGGCGGGTGACCTCGGTCGGCCAGTAGAAGTTCAGCGTCAGGTTGGACTGACCGGCCTCGGCGAGCAGCTGCTTCGCCTTGTTGACGTCGTGCGGGTACTCCTGGACGTCCTTGGCGTAACCGGCCAGCGTCTCCGGCTGGAACTCCTTCGCGACCGTGGCGCCTTCCGGCATCTTGGTCTTGACGAGCGCCTCACGGTCCAACGCGTAGGCGAGTGCCTGGCGGACCTTGAGGTCCTTCAGCGCCGGGTTGTTCTTCTGGTTGATACCCAGGTACAGCAGGTTGAACGGCGGGCGCGGGGTGACGGTGAAGCCGTCGGTCTTCAGCGCCTGGTAGTCCTGCGGCGAGACGAGGTCGTAACCGTCGATCGTCTTGGCGCGCAGTTCCTGCTTACGGGCGTTCTCGTCCGAGATGGTCTTGAAGACGATCTTGTCGAGCTTCGCCTTCTCGCCCCAGTAGTCGTCGTTGCGGACGAGGGTGACGGTCTTGGCGGTCTTGTCGTACGACTCGAACTTGAACGCGCCGGTACCGGTCGGGTGCTCGTTCGCGTAGCTGCTGTACGCGAACGCCTCACCGCTCTGGGTGACCTTGTCGGCGTCGTACTTCTTCAGCGCTTCCGGGCTGGACATCGCGAAGGAGCCGAGGCCGAAGGCGGCGGGGAAGGCGCCCTTGTACTTGTTGAGGTTCAGGACGGCGGTGTTCTCGTCCTTCACCTCACAGTTCTTGTAGACGGGCTCGCCGCTGGCGTCGCCTTCGTTCTTCTTGAAGCCTTCGAAGACGTCGCCGTAGTAGATCATCTGGCTCTGCGCGGCGGCGCCGGTCATGTTGAACCAGCGGTCGAAGTTGAAGCAGACGGCCGTGGCGTTGAACGGGGTGCCGTCGTGGAACTTGACGCCCTTGCGCAGGTCGAAGGTCCAGCTCTTGCCGTCAGGGCTCGGGGTCCACTTCTCGGCCAGGCCGGGGGTGGGCTCCGAGGTGCCTTCCTTGAACGCGACCAGGGTGTCGTACATCTGCCTGGTGATCCGGTCGGTCTCGCCCTCGTCGTTGAAGAGCGGGTCGAACAGCTTCGGCACGGCGGCCGTGCCGAAGACCAGCGTGCCGCCGGTCTTGCCGCCGCCACCGGCGGCATCGTCACGCTTCGACTCAGCGCAAGCGGACATGGAAAGCGCGAGCGCTCCGGCAAGCCCGATCAGGGCTATGCGGCGCACTCGGGCCACCCGCATTTGCAGCATCTGGCACCCCTTGTGACAGGTTGGATTATTTCACCGTCCGGTCGGTCAGGAACGGACGCGATTTCGGTGTGTGCGGTGACACTAGCCGGAAGTCGCCCAGCACTTAAGCACGTGAGGTTACGATCGCGCTACGTGGAGGCCGAAATGACCGCAAAGTGTCGGTAAATCATGACGCAACGTGATATTTGTCCGTCGTTTGTCTTCCTTGGCCCGCGGCGCCCGCCTTGCCAAACCAGCCACGTTCGAATGCCTGCCACTCGGTGAGTGATCGTCTGTTCGCCTCCCCGTCCCTCGCGACCGCGCGGGCCAGCCTGCTCGCCTCGTCGCCGAGTTCGACCCAGCACACGCAAGACAATCTCGGCCTCACCGAAAGCCGTGCTGCGGAAACACCTTCGAGCAGCAGAACGGCGGGCACAGGAAGCGTTATCTCGGCGCCGGGCTCAGGTGCGCCGGAAGACCAGTCCATAGGGTGATAGCGGCCCTCACGGCCTTCTGAGAGTGGATCCAGCACGCCTTCGACAAGGCGGGGCCACCAGGACACCGGATCATCCCAAGTGGCGAATTCATCGGTACGCACGAGCGCGACCGTGTGGTTCAGCTCCCGTATTTCACGGGCGACGGCATCCGCGAAAGTCGATTTACCCGAGCCGGAAGGCCCGTCGATCGCGAGTACGCGTACGGCGCCAAGCCGAGGCGGCGCGGCGAGAACGGCCTCGGCGATAGCGCGGGCCGTGCTCAGCGGACCCTGCTCACCTCGGGCAGGCCGTTCACGTTGTCCGGGGCCTTTTCGAAAGCCTCGATACGGGCTTCGAGCGCACGCCGGGTGTCTTCGAGCTCACAGCGCAGCAGCGCGATCTCCTCGATGGAGGTGCGCACCTCTTCTTCCAGGTGCCCGACCTCGACGGAAAGGTGCAGCGAGACCAGTGCGAGTACGACACCGGACAGCAGGAAGACGAAGTTCGACGGCGTCTGCACGCCGGTCAGCTTGGCGAGGAATTCGGCGGCCTGCGGGATGACCGCGAGCACCACGACGCCCACCGCGACCACGAGCCACACGCCCGCGTACTTCTCGCGCAGCTTGCGGCGGCGCATCATCTCGATGACGCACGCCAGCACGAAGACAGCGACGATGATGCTGAGGATCTGCCAGCCGTTCATGGTTTCTCCTACGCCGAATCCGACGAGTCGGTCGCCGGCCTGCGGCGAATGAGCGCCAGCAGCAGCGCGAGCCCGGCCCGGCCGAGGTAGACGGCCGATTTGACGGGCGAATGACTGGGGGTGCCCGCGACACGTTCACCCATGACGACCGGCACTTCCGCGATCTTGAGCTTCCCCCGGATCGCCATCACCAGCGACTCGACGGTGTCACCGAGGTATTCGGCCGGGTAGTACTCGGCGAACATCCTGATCGCCCTCGGCCCCATCGCCTTGAACCCGGAGGTGACATCGGTGAGCTTGGTCTTCGCCAGCCGCGAGAACACGAGCGAGAGCGCGACCATGGCGTACTTACGCGGCCCGCTGGCCTTGTAGGAGCCCTTCCCGGCGAACCGGGAACCGATCACGATATCGGCCTCTTCAAGGCCGCTGAGCAGGGCTTTCAGCTCTTCGGGATCGTGCTGGCCATCGGCGTCCACCTGCACGACGACGTCATAACCACGCGCCACCGCGTACCGGAACCCGGTCCGCAGCGCACCACCGACGCCGAGATTCACCGAGAGGCGTGCGACGCGCGCGCCTGCTTCCCTGGCTAGCTGCGCGGTCTGGTCGACGGAACCGTCGTCGACGACGAGAATGTCGATGCCCGGCATCGACGCGTTCACCTGCGCGATGACGTCGGCGACGCTGCCCGACTCGTTGAGAGCGGGCATCACGATGAGCACACGCTGGGTGGCGACAGCCGTCGATTGCACGCAATAACTCTAACGGCTCACTGAGCGTGCGCCCCGCCGGACTCCACCTTGGGACTTGACGAAGTTGCCTAGGCCTGTGCTATGATCTTCCCTGCGGACCCGCCCACGCCTGTGGATAAGCGGGTCTAGCTCCTTTCGGGGGTCATAACGCGATCGGCCCACCGTTGGCATCACAGCGCAGCAGGTACTTTTCGTACCACGGCCAAGCGAACTCCTTGCCCGGATAGCGCAGCAATCCTTGATAGGCCGTCCACGCCGCGATATCGGCCATCTGCACGAACTGCGATGTGTGCGCGGGCTTGAACCACGGCGCCTCCAGAACGCGCCGGAAGTCCCCCTCGAGACCAAGATGCGCGTCGTCGTATCCGGCCGCTGTCCCATTGCCGTCCATCACGACGACGGCATACTCCCCGTCCAGCCGAAGCCGCGCATTGAGATGGTCAATGAACTTCGCGTAGACGAGATCACGCTCGACCGCGTAGGCCTTGCGTCGGGCAGGCGTCCGCCGATAAACCGTTCCGACTCGAAGCAGTGGACAAGAACCGATTGTCGCCAAAGCCTCTTCGGTGACCGCACGACGGTCCGCCCTGGACAGATGGAGTCCAGGATTCTGCAGGGGGTTCCCTCGCCCGGAGATGAACTGCGTGGCGTGAAGCTCGGACGAAGCAGGGACGTGATACTGCATATACAGCGACCTGCGAAATTCGAGCCAGTGCCGCCGAACCTGATCCCAGCTCCCAAAAGAGCATTCGATCCAGCTGTACACCACGAAACCGGTGCTCTCAGCCCCAGAGTCGTCCACATAGAAGAAGCGAGCCGCATCCGGCGACCTGCTGAACATCCACCGAATTATGCGCACTGAAATTCACTCAGTGAATTCGCCCCCATGTTCGATAACTGACTTATTTAATTGTCACTTGCCAGCAACAGAGGAGCCCTGGAATTGGGTCACGGGCGTTGCGGGCGGTTCTAACCCAACGCTGGGCAGTCGCATTTGCCTGCTTTGTGGGGTGGGGTGGACGGAATGAACGGGGCGTATGTGTCGCTCAGCGTTGCGAACGCCCCGTTCGCAACGTTCAACCACCCCTGCGGCACCCGCCGAGCGGCGGGCTTGACCACCCTGCCCGACCCTTAACTACCCGGCATTGGGGTTCTACCGTCCGCAACGCGCACGACCACCATCAATTGCCTGCGGCGGAAGACCCGGTCGAAGCGCCCGAGGTGACCACGTTCTCCTGGCCTTCGATCTCGTAGACCGTGGCGTCGTCGTTCTGGAAGACGACCTTGAAGGCCTCGTTCTGCTCGAGGTTCTGCAGGCCGGTCGCGGCCCGCGATTCCGGGGTCACCAGGCCCTTGCCCTTGATGACGTAGCGGACCTTGAGGTCGGTCAGCGCGGGACGGATGCGCGGGTCGTGGTCGAGGTCGTTCAGGCGGATGGTGAGCAGCCCTGACTTGGTCTGCGCCTCGGTGCCGTAGAACGTCCACTCGACCGGCCAGACGCCGTACAGCGCGTACATCCAGACTGAGCCGTCGGAGCGGTCGTTCATCACGCGCTCGCCCGGCTTGACGTGTTCGGAGAGCCACTTGTACGCGGCTTCCTCACCGCGGCTGACCGTGGGGCCGTCGCCGTAGTTCATGCCGAGGCGCTGGCTGTTGCGGCCGATGTAGCCGCCCTTGCTCAGGCCGGCCAGCAGCAGGCCGAGCACGGCCGCTGCGGCCAAGGTGACCATCGCGGGCTTCAGCGAGGGGCGCCAGCCGACCAGCTTGCCGGACAGCTTCTCGGCGCCCGCGTTGATGGCCTCGCCGAACGCGATGGAACCGGCGAGCGGCACGAGCGCGGCGAGGCGCCAGTGGTCGTTGTAGAAGACGCCGGTGAGGGTGTGGATCAGCGGGGTTTCCAGCGAGACCGTCGCCGCGAAGAGGCCGCCGAACACCACGTACGAGGCGACCATCCACAGGTTGCGGCGACGCTTGACCATCACGAAGATGCCGATCAGCGCCGGGATGCCGATCCACCACAACGGGAAGTCGGCCATCGGCGAGAACAGGATCGTTTCACCGATCGCGCCCGAAACCGTCGCTTCGGACGACCAGAACGCGCTCGTCACGCCTGCCGCGTTGTACAGCGCCGGAAGAACGAGCGGGAATGCGAACACGACACCTAGCGCGACAGTCACGATCAATGAAGCGCGGGAAACGCGCCAATTGATCGGCTCGAATCGGAAAACCACGGCGACGAGAATGATCAGCAGATACACGGCCGCGACGAACGCGAGGCTCGTGTGCAGCCCGGCGAGACCGGCCAGCACGAGCGCGATACCGACCGGACCGGCGAGCCCGCGCGGCACGATCAGGTGGCGGGTGATCGCCAGCAGCGCCGGGAGCATCGCGACACCGGCGACGTACGGCCACAGCGGGCCGCGCCACAGCGAGTCGTAAGGGAAGGCGGTGAACCAGGTGGTCACGGCCGCGGCGGCACCGACGGCGATCGCGGGCATCCGCCAGGCGGTACCCAGCGCGGCGACACCCAGCGGCACCGCGAGGATGACCGCGAGCACGGCGAGGTTCAGCGTCTGCGGCATGCCGAGCCCGGCCTTGCCGAAGATCAGCGCGAGCAGCGCGTGGTAGGTGTCGGGGTAGAAGTAGTCGGTCTGGTTCGGCAGGTTCGCGATCGTGCCGACCGTCGACGGGCGCGCGTCGCCGTGCTCGGCGATCCAGCGCACCAGGTCGCCGTGGAACGGTGCGTCCCAGCCCTGCTGCACCCGGTCGAGCGAGTGCGTGCCCTTGACGAACGTCACCGCGCCGACACCGAGGCCGACGACCACGCCCGCACCGATGATCAGGTGGTCACGCAGCGTACGGGGCAGATTCTCCGGCGCGTCTTCGATGTCCTTGGGCTTCGTGAAGCGCTTGAGAAGCAGCGAAGCGCCGAAACCGACGATGGCCAGCAGTAGCGCCCACAACGACACGTTGAGCAGGTTCCAGGTGATGCCCAGCTTGCCCAAAATCGGGACGCCGACCGCGACGACCCCGAACGTCAGCGCGGGCCCGCTCGCGGCCAAGGTCCAGCCGCGCAGGCCGATAGCGGCGCCGACGGCGAGACCGGGCAGCCAGAATGCGAGCAAAACGAGAAGAACGTTCATCGAATTCGCAGTCCAAACTCAAACCGGCAATTTGGTGGAGAAACCCCGCGTCACCCTACCGGGGCAGGTTTGCGCACTACGAACGCGGTGACGACGGCCAGCCCCAGCGTCGGCCCGACGATCAGCCCGACCACCGCGCGCAAGATGGTGTCGCCGGGCAGCAGCACCAAGGTCAACGCGGTGGAGACGGCCACCACGGCCCAGGTGATGAGCACCTTGTTGGCCTTGGTCTGGGCGACCAGCACCGCGGTCATCAGCTGCATCGCGGCGAGCAGCACGGACGACCAGACCAGTCCGGCCACCCACCAGCCCTCGGCCACGTAGTCCTTGCCATAAATGAACCGCACCAACCACGGGCCGATCAGCAGCCCGACCAGCGCACCCACCGCGGCCAGCACGATCGTGCCGAGTGCGCCCAGCACCAGGTACCGGCGGAGCTTGTGCAGCCCATCGTCGGTGCTGGAAAGCCGGACGACGGTCGGCACGGCCAACGCCTGAACCGGGGACATCATCAGCAACGGGATCCTGGCCACGGTGAGCGCGACGAACAACGTGCCGAGCTGGGCGGCGTCACCGACCGGCGCAAGCAGGCTGACCATCGCCGGGTAGCCCGTGATGACACTGGCGGTGAGCCCGGCGCCGAGCATGAGCAGCAGCATCCGGCTGGTGATCGGACGCCAGGATTCGCCATCGAGGTGCGGATCGATCAGCTTGGTCGCCGGTTTGGCGAACAGCAGCCAAGCGAAGGAACCGGCGGTCGCCGCGATCGCTACCGGCACCAGATGCGCGACGCTCGCGACCACGAGCGCGCCGAAGATGACAACGCGCACCAGCGCCTCGGCCACCATCATGCCGGAGTACTGGCGCACCTGGTTTTGGCCGATGAACAGCCCTCGGGTGCCGAACTGGCAGGCGAACGAGATCCCGCCGAGCAGGACGAGCACCGCGAGCAGCGGGTCACCGCCGTACAACCGGTCGGTGACTGTCGGGATCAAGGTGAGTGCGGAGATGACCGCGACGATCAGGCCACCGACGGCGATCGCCCGCAGCGCGGACCTGCCGGTCCGGCCACCATCGAGCGCGGCGACCGCCGACTGCCGCGACAGCTCCTGCTCCAGTGGCGAAAGCGCGCTGCCCAGCCCCATCAGGATTCCCCAGAAGGAGAGGAAGACCTTGCTGGCCTCGGGGCCGAGGATGCGCGGGGCGAAGAGCGTGAGGACAAAGCCGAGACCGATGGCGATCAGCAGGGAAATGCCGATCTTCCCCGCGGATTTGCCCGTGTCCTTGGCCAGGTCGTCCGACACGGCACTCATCGCTTGAGCCGGGCGCGCAGCGCGAGGATCAGGCCGCGGATCACGCCCGCGCCGAATCCGGCGGCGAACAGCGGCGTCAGCTTCGCGACCGCGGCGCCCTCGGCTTTCGTCGCACCGAACCGCGTGACCGCCGCTCCGGCCGCGGCGGAACCGACGCTCGCGAGTGTCATCGCGGTTTTCGGCCGCTTGGCGGCGATGCCGAGGCCGACCACGCCGACCGCCAGCGCGGCGAACAGGCCGTTGCGGGCCGGTCCGGGGGTCGCGATGTACGAGTCGACGAAGGTGGTGCCGCGGAAGTACGACTGCTTCACGAACTTCTCGAGCGACTCGCGGCCGTGATAGGTCGCGGAGAACTCCGGCGCCAGGAAGATCCGGGTGCGCTCGGCGATCCAGCGGAGCACGCCGGTGTCGTCGCTGGCGAGGCGGACGTCTTCATAAAGCGATTCGAATGCGTTGGACGCGTCTTCGAGCATCTGGCGGGGCGCGGAAAAGAATCCGGTGCCCTTCGGGAAGACGTCGAATTCTTCGATGTCGAACGACATCAGGCGCGGATTCGCGCAGTAACGGCGCCACGGGATCTTCACGAGGCCCGCCATGAACCCGGCGTACGGGTTGTCCTCGGAGTCGACGTTGATGTGGCCGTTCCAGACCGTGCGGTCCGCGTGCTCGACGAGCTGCGAGCGCAGGAACTCGAGCGAGGTCAGATCCACGATGACGCGGCTGTCGAGCAGGAGAACCTGCTGGCCACCGGCCTTCGCCAGGCCTGCCCTGCGTGCCTCGAAGCGGCCACGGTTCGGCTGGCTGATCACGGTGATGCCGCGGGAGTCCGCGAGCTCGGCGAGACGCTGGCCGGTGCCGTCGGTGCTGCCGTCGTCGACGACGATGACCTCGGCCGGCCAGTTCGCGTGCGCGGCCGACGCGACCAGGGCGTCGACGCAGCGTCCGATCCAGTTCTCCTCGTTGAAGACCGGGATCACGACGCTAAGACTGGGTTCGAGCGTATTCGCACTCATCAGGGCCGAGGCTACCGTGCTCTCCCACCTGGGTATCCTTCACCCACCGCAGACTCCGAGCAGAAAAGACGCCTCGTGATTTCCTTCATTCTCGGCACCACGGCGGAATTGATCAAAATCGCGCCGGTCTACCACGGGATCCTCGAACGCGGCATGCGCCCGAAGATCTGGTTCACGGCTCAGCACGTGGACGAGGTCTCGGACGTGCTCGCCGACCTGAACATGCCGGAGCCGGACGTCTGGCTGGTCCCGCGCGACAAGGCGCACAACCTCGAGTCGCCCAAGCAGGTACCCGGCTGGGCCACGCAGGTGCTCCGCACCGCGTGGAGCCGCCGCGAGGAACTGCGCGCGGCGCTGACCGAGGACGGCCGCCCGCCGCTCGTGCTGGTGCACGGCGACACCTTCACCACGCCGTACGGCTCGCTGATCGGCAAGCGCATCCTCAAGTCCCGCGTCGGGCACGTCGAGGCAGGCGCCCGGTCGGGCAGCATCCTCTCGCCGCTGCCCGAGGAGCTGAACCGCAAGATCGCAGCCAAGATCGTCGACATGCACTTCGCGCCGAGCGCGCGTGAGGTCAACAACCTGCGCAACGCGCGCGGCGTCGTGGTCGACACCGAGGCCAACACCGCGATCGACGCGATGCGGCTGGCGATCAACCAGCCGTTCGAGTCCGATGGCCTGCCGGAGAAGTTCGGCCTGGCCACGCTGCACCGCTTCGAGCTGGTCTCGCGCCCCGAGAAGTACAAGGAAGCGCTGGAGATCCTGCGCGAGCAGAGCCGCGAGATGCCGATCGTCTACATGGCGGGCGCGCCGGAGCGCGAGAAGATCCGCTCGCTCGGTCTCGGCAACATCTTCGACGACAAGTTCATCGCCAGGCCGAAGCTGCGCTACCTCAAGTTCCTGCCGCTGGTGGCGCGCGCCGAGTACGTGGTCACCGACTCCGGTGGCCTCTCGGCCGAGTGCTACTACCTGGGCCTGCCGTGCGCGGTGCACCGCGAGCGCACCGAGACCCCGCAGCACCTCGGCGAGACCGTGGTCCTGACCGAGATGCGCGGCGACAAGCTGCAGCACTTCCTGGACACCTACCAGAACCGCCGCGGCGAGTCCTGGATGGACAAGTTCCACCCGAGCAAGATCATCGTCGACTCGCTCGCCTCCATGGGCTACTGCTGACCCGTTAAGCCGTCAAAACCCCAATGCGTCTTTCGGTCCCTGGTGGGGACCGAAAGACGCATTGGGGTTTTTTCACGGACCGAACGACGCATTGGGGCGACGCTAGAGAACGCGGCGGCCTGACAATGCCCGGCCGAGGGTCAGCTCGTCGGCGAACTCCAAGTCACCGCCCATCGGCAGGCCTGAAGCGAGCCGGGTGACGCTCAGGCCGGGGAAGTCGCGCAGCATGCGCACGAGGTACGTGGCGGTGGCCTCGCCCTCGGTGTTCGGGTCGGTCGCGATGATCACCTCGGTGACATCGGCGGCGCCGATGCGTTGCAGCAGTTCACGCATCCGCAGCTGCTCGGGGCCGATGCCGGACAACGGGTCCAGCGCGCCGCCCAGCACGTGATAGCGGCCGCGGAACTCGCGGGTGCGCTCGACCGCGAGCACGTCCTTCGGTTCCTCGACCACGCAGATGACCGTCAGGTCGCGCCGCGCGTCACGGCAGATACGGCAGGTCTCCTGCTCGGAGACGTTGCCGCAGATCTCGCAGAACTGCACGCCCTCCTTGACCTTGCCGAGCACCTCCTGCAGCCTGCCGATGTCGGCGGGGTCCGCGGAGAGCAGGTGGAAGGCGATGCGCTGCGCGCTCTTCGGACCGATGCCCGGCAGCCTGCCGAGCTCGTCGATCAGGTCCTGGACTACACCCTCGTACAACGCGTCAGCCCAGGCCCAGTGCGCCGAGGTCCGGCATGCCACCGCCACCGAGGCCGCCTGCCAGCGGACCCAGCTTCTGCTCGGTGAGCTTGCGCGCGCCGCCGCTGGCGTCACGGACGGCCGCGACGACGAGGTCGGTCAGCGTCTCGATGTCCTCGGGGTCGACCACCTTGGGGTCGATCGTGAGCGCCTTGAGGTCACCGTCGCCGGTGACCGTCGCGGTGACGAGCCCGCCGCCCGCCGAGCCGGTCACCTCGGTGTTGGCCAGTTCCTCCTGGGCTTCGACCAGCTTCTGCTGCATCTGCTGGGCCTGCTGGAGGATCTGGCCCATATCGAAGCCGCCACCTGGTTGCACCATGATCCGACTGTTCCTCTCCTGGAAAGCACGTGTCTTCCAGCCTAGCTGTCTGTGATGTGGCACCGTGGGCGCCGTGCGACGGCGTGTGGTGTTTCCGATGTTGGCCGGGTTGATGCTGCTCATGGCCTGCCAGCCGGATCCGCCGTCGCCGATCCAGCCCATCCCGCCCGCCGCGCCCGAAACGTCAGAATCCACGTCGGTTTCACCTGATCCGGTGACGACGCCGCCGTCTTCCAGCGCCTCGTCCTCCACGCCGCCGCCCAAGACGGGCAAGGTGATCGTGCTCGACCCAGGGCACAACGGAGGCAACGGCTCGCACGCGGCGGAGATCAACAAGCAGGTGCCTGCCGGGCGCGGCCAGACGAAACCGTGCAACACGACGGGCACGTCGACCAACGCGGGCTACCCGGAGCACGCGTTCACGTTCGACGTGGCGAAGCGGGTCTCGGCGGCGCTGACGGCCAAGGGGATCAAGGTCATCATGACGCGGCAGGACGACTCCGGCGTCGGTCCCTGCGTCGACAAACGAGCGGCGGCCGGCAACTCCGCCAACGCCGACGCGGTCATCTCCATCCACGCCGACGGCTCGAATTCCGCTGGGGCACATGGCTTTCACGTCGCCTACTCATCGCCACCGCTGAACGCCCAGCAAGGCGAACCGTCGACACGCCTGGCACGCGCACTGCGCGACGGCATCCGCGAGGCCGGCATCCCGACGTCGACCTACCTCGGCCAAGCGGGCCTCGCCCCGCGCGCCGACCTCGCCGGCCTGAACCTCTCGACCCGCCCGGCCGCACTGGTCGAGTGCGGCAACATGCGCAACGCCGACGAGGCCGCCGCCATGGCCAGCGCCGAAGGCCGCCAGCGCTACGCGTCGGCCATCGCCGCCGCCATCGAGGCCTACCTCGCCTGACGCGGCTAAAAAAATCCCAATGTGTCGTTCGTCAGCTCTGGAACCCCCAATGTGGCTTTCGTCAGCTCAGAGCTGACGAAAGCCACATTGGGACGCCGAAACCTGACGAATGCCGCATTGGGATTTTTTTCCCAGGGGTCAGGACTCGAGGGGGCGGGCGCCCAGGTGGTCCGAGAGGAGCTTGCCCGCGATCTCCTCGGGGTCGTTTTCGGGAGACGGGGGTGGGGGCGGGGGCGCCGGGCTGGCGTCCTCGTCGTAGAGCTCCTCGTCGTCCGTCGGCTCGGGGGGCAGTGGGATGTCCGGCTCGGTCTGGACGACCTTGGGACGCTCCGGCTGCTGGGGCGCAGGGCGGGAGACGGCTGGCGCGGAGTCCTGGCGAGCGGCGGCGGGGCCTGCGGACGGGCGGGTGAAGGACCGCTCCTGCTGGGGCGGGGCCTGGCGGGCGGGCGCCTGGGCGCGGGCCGCCGCCGGTGCCGCGGACGGGGTGCCGTGCACGCAGCGGACCTGCCAGGTGCCGCCGAGGACGTCGTGGAGCGCGGCGGCGACCTTTTCCGCGTTGTGCTGCTCGGAAAGCCTGCGTGCCAAGGGTTCGGCGCTGTGCGTCAACGTGACGGCGTTGCCTTCGACCGTGTGCACGGTCGCCTGGGTGAGCATGGCTTCGGTGCTGCGGCCGCCGGGGATCTTGCGGATCGAGGCGAGCAGCTGGGGCCAGATCTGGCGAATGCCGGACGCGTCCATGCCGCCGGACGCAGGGGCCGCTTCCGGTTGCGCCGCAACGGGAACGGCCGCAACAGGAGCAGGAGCCGCGACAGGCTCCGGCTTGGCGACGGGAGCCGGTCGCTGCGGAGCCGGCGCCGCCTGCTGGGCCGGAGCGGCCTGAGCTTCGGGAGGACGCTGAGACGGCCGCTTGAACCGGTCCGGCACGTCCGCCGGGGGCGCGGCCACCGGAGCAACGGCCTGAGGCGCGGCAGCCTGAGGCGCCTGTGCTTGCGCGGGAGCCGCGGCCGGAGCCGGTCCGCCCAGCGTCGCACGCCGCTCGAGACGTTCCATCCGCTGCAGCAGCGCGGCCTCGTCCTCCGAGACCGAGGGCAGCAACATCCTGGCGCACAACAGTTCCAGCACGAGCCGGGGCGACGTCGCGCCCCGCATCTCCAGCAGTCCATTGTGGACGATCTCGGCGTACCGGGACAGCGTGGCCAGCCCGATCCGCTCGGCCTGCGCGACCATCCGGCTGAGCTCGTCCTCCGGCGCGGACACCAGGCCACGGCTCGGCGCCTCCGGCACCGAGCGCAGCAGCACGAGGTCGCGCAGCCGGTCGAGCAGGTCCGTGGCGAACCGGCGCGGGTCGTGCCCGGCCTCGGTGAGTTTCTCGATGGTGCCGAACACCGCGCCCGCGTCGTCGGCGGACAGGCCGTCGACCATGTCGTCGATCAGGGCGACGTCGGTGACGCCGAGCAGCGCGACCGCGCGGCCGTAGTCGATGCCGTCCGGACCGGCGCCGGCGAGCAGCTGGTCGAGCACGGACTGGGTGTCACGCGCTGAACCGCCGCCCGCGCGGATGACCAGCGGATACACCGCGGGCTCGACGTGCACGCCCTCGGCGGCGATGTTGCGCTCCAGCAGCTGGCGCATCGAGCTCGGCGGGATCAGCCGGAACGGGTAGTGGTGCGTGCGCGACCGGATGGTCGGGAGCACCTTGTCCGGCTCGGTGGTCGCGAAGATGAAGATGACGTGCTCTGGCGGCTCTTCGACGATCTTCAGCAGCGCGTTGAAGCCCTGCGTGGTGACCATGTGCGCCTCGTCGATGATGAACACGCGGTAGCGCGCGTCCGCGGGCGCGTAGAAGGCGCGGTCACGCAGCTCGCGGGCGTCGTCGACACCACCGTGGCTGGCGGCGTCGAGTTCGGTGACGTCGACGCTGCCCGCCCCCTCGGGTGCGAGCGCCTTGCACGAGTCGCATTCGCCGCAGGGGTCCGGCGTCGGCCCCTGCTTGCAGTTGAGTGAGCGCGCCATGATCCGCGCGCTGGACGTCTTCCCGCAGCCGCGAGGCCCCGAGAAGAGGTACGCGTGGTTGATCCGCCCGGCGGCCAGAGCCGTGCGCAGCGGATCGGTGACATGCTCCTGGCCGACAACCTCGGCGAAGGTCGCCGGACGGTACTTTCGATACAGCGCGAGAGCCACGCCGCGAGACTACCGGGCAGCACCGACAGCTCGCGGCGTGCGGGGGCTACTGCTCCACCGACTCGGCGGCGGCGGCCGCTCCGGCCACCAGTTCGTCGATACGGGCGACATGCGCGGCCGTGTCCTGGTCACGCAGCTTCGCCTTGCCGAGACCGGACGCGAGGAACGGCGCGAGTCCCGAATCCGAGCCGTCGAGCACCGCCTGCGCGGCTGCGTCGACCTCGGCGCCGCTGGAGAGCGACTGCGCGACCTTGATCCGGTCGTCGACGATCTTGGCGGCGAACTGGCCGACCTCGAGGAACGCGCGGACGTCGGCGGGTGTGCCGTCGAGCGCCTTCTGTGCGCGTTCCTTCACGACCCGGCCGCCCGCCGACATGATCTGGTTGACAGCGATCCGGTCGTCGGTCTCGCGGCCGGGGTAGTTCCGGGTGCGCAGGAACTCGACGACACCGGCGTACGGACCGGCGAGCACGTCCTTCGCCGCCTGGTGCAGGCGATCGGACCCGGGACCGTTCGCGATGGCGGCGACGGCAGCCCGGTCGTCCTTCTCGGTGGCGACGGCCAGCTCGGTGGCGACGAACGCGCGCGCGTCGGCCTCGTCACCGGAGAGCGTGACCTCAGCGGCTGCCTTGACGGCCGGTCCGCCGAGCTTCAAGAACGTGGCGGCGGCGCGACGGCCATTGGGCACCGCCAGCGTGGCGTCCGCGACCGCGTCGGCGATCAGCTTCGCCGCGTCGGTCTTCTGCGCGGCCGCCTTGTCGGCTTCGGCCTTGTCCCGCTTCGCACGATCGATCTCGGCCTGCCAGGCCGCGCGGGCTTCGGCACCCCACTGGAATCGGAGACCTTCGAGCCGCTGGGCGTTGGCGTCGCGGGCGTTCTTCGCGACGGCGGCGGCCTCGCCGGCGGCGTAGCGCGCCCCTTCGGCGTCGCCTTGGTCCGCGGCGGCGTACGCCTCGTCGGTCAGCCGCTGAACCTCGGCGGACTCGTTGTCGCGTTCCGTTGCGGCCTGGCGGACGAAGAACACGAAGTCGCGAACGTCGTCGGTGCTGTTGGTATTGAGCGCGCGTTGCGCGGCGGCACGGACCTCGGGGCCTGCCGACAGCTGCCGGGTGGTCAGCACGTCATAGTCGATGTTCTGGCAGACGGCGTAGTCGATCTCCAGGAATTTCTTCCGGTCGGCGGCGGTACCGGCGAGCGCCTTCTTCGCGGCGTCCTTGACGCTGGGTCCGCCACGGCCCGCTGCCTGGACGATCAGCTTGCGGTTCTTTTCGTCCTGCGCCGCGAGAACGCGTTCGTCCTCGGCCTTGGCGGTCCGCTGGCCGTCGGCCAGGAACACACGGAGGTCCTCATCGGACCCGAGCAGCGCCTTCTCCGCGGCCGCCGAAAGCACCGGGCCACCGGACTTCAGCAGTCCGACGGCCTGTGCGCGGCCTTCGACCACCGAGGCACTCGCGGCGGGAGCCGCCAGCAAGCCGATGGTCAGGGCTGCGGACATGGCCGCGCCCAGGAATTTCACCTTCACAGAGATCCCCCTAGCTCAATTGCTCAGGGGAAAGATCTTCGGCGGTGCTGGAAGTCTTACCGCAATGTGAGCGAGAGCACACATGAAAGCGGACCCCGCGCACCCGTCAGAGCCTGCTTATCCTTGCTGCCTTCCGGCCCTGGGGAGGTTCACAGGGTGGACGCCGCGCGGGGTCCGTGGCCCAGTGTAGCGATCGCTCCCCGGCAGGGTGCAGGGTGGAGGCATGAGCACCACGATCAGCACTCCCACCTCGGCCGACGTCCGCGAAGCCGCCGAGGCGATCCGCCCGTACGCCCGTCGCACGCCGGTGCTGCGCGCGGCGGTCGACGGCAGGCCGCTCGTGCTGAAGCTGGAGCATTTGCAGCGCGGCGGCTCGTTCAAGCTGCGCGGCGCGACCAACGCGCTCGTCGGCGGCCCCCGTCCCGATCACGTGGTGACCGCGTCCGGCGGCAATCATGGGCTCGGCGTGGCGACGGCCTCGGCGCTGCTCGGGCTGCCCGCGACCGTCTACGTGCCCGAAAGCGCGCCTGCCGCCAAGGCCAGGCGCATCGAGGCGACCGGCGCGAAGCTGATCCGCCACGGCGCGACCTACGCCGAAGCCGCCGAGGCCGCGCACGCGGCCGTCGGGCCCGGCGCGCGCTACCTGCATGCCTACGACGACCCGGCCGTGGTCGCCGGCCAGGGCACTGTCGGCCTGGAGATCGTCGAAGACGCGCCGGACGTCGACGCCGTGGTGGTCGCCGTCGGCGGTGGCGGGCTGGCCGCCGGGATCTCGCTCGCGATCGGCGAGCGGACCACGTACGCGGTCGAGCCGGAGAACTGCCGCGCGCTCGACGCGGCTTTGCGGGCAGGCGAGCCGGTGGACGTGGAGATCGACTCGGTCGCCGCGTCCGCGCTCGGCGCCACGCGGATCGGCGCCGTGCCGTTCTCGCTGCTCAAGGACGTACGTTCGCTGCTGGTCGGCGATGACGAGATCCTCGCCGCGCGCGATCGGCTGTGGGACGAGTTCCGGCTGGCCGTCGAACCGGCAGCCGCGGTGCCGTTCGCGGCTTGGCTCGGCGGGCTGGTCGAAGCCGAACTGCCCTGCCTGGTGATCTGCGGCGCTAACGCGGATTGGCTGCCGGGATAGTCACCTGGAACTCGGTGCGGCCCGGCTGGCTCCACACCTTCACCTCGCCGTGGTGCGCGCTGACGACGGCCGCGACGATCGACAGCCCCAGCCCGGTGCTGCCCGCCGCGCGCGAGCGCGAGTTGTCGCCGCGCGCGAAGCGTTCGAACACGTCCGGCAGCACCTCCGGCGGGATGCCGGGTCCGTCGTCGGCGACCCTCAGCAGCACCCATCCATCCTTTGTGGACAGTGAGGTGGTGACGGTCGTGCCTGCCGGGGTGTGCGATCGGGCATTGGCCAGCAAATTGGTCAGCACCTGGTGCAGCTGACCGGAATCGCCGAGCACGCTGATCGGTTCGCCCGGCACCTCCAGCAGCCATTTGTGCTCGGGGCCTGCGACATGCGCGTCCGCGACGGCGTCGGCGACCAGCCGGGAGACGTCGACCGGCTCGTGCACAACGGGCCGTCCGGAGTCGAGCCGCGCGAGCAGCAGCAGATCCTCGACCAGCGTGGTCATCCGTGCCGACTCCGACTCGACCCTGCTCATCGCGAAGGCGATGTCCGGCGGCACATTTTCCTTGCTGCGCCTGGTCAATTCGGCATAACCGCGGATCGCGGCAAGCGGGGTGCGCAGCTCGTGGCTGGCGTCCGCGACGAACTGCCTGACCCGGCTTTCGCTGGCCTGCCGTGCTTTCAACGCGTTCGCGATATGCCCGAGCATGCGATTCAGCGCGGAGCCGACCTTGCCGACCTCGGTGCGTGGATCGGTGTCGACGTCGTCGACCCGTTCGGACAGCGCGACCTCACCGCGATCGAGCGGCAGTTCGGCGACCCTGGACGCGGTCGCGGCGAGCCGGTCGAGCGGTTGCATCGTCCGGCGGATGGTCACCGCGCCGACGGCGCCGGCCAGCACGAGCCCGCCCAGCGCGACCCCGCCGAAGATGAAACCGAGGCTCCACAACGTATCCGAGACGTCCTTTGTGGGCAGACCGGTCACCAGCAGGCCACCGTCCGGCATGCGTTTGGCGACCACCCGGTAGCCGCCGAGCTTGCCGACGTCGATGGTTCGCGGGGTGTCGAGCGGCAACGTCAGCAGTTTCGTGGCCTCGCCGATCGGCAGCGCGTCGTGCGGGAACTGCTCGCCTGGCGAACCCTCGGCCTGCGAGCGCAGTACCGCGGCCCTGATCCCGCATTTCTGCGTAACCTCGACGAACAGCGAATCGACGCCCTGTCCGACGGCGTACAACGCCGACGGCAAACGATCACAGGGGGAAGGCGGGCGACGGTCCGGTCCCGGGCCTCGGAAACCCCGGTCGCTGGCCGCGGAGAGCCGCTGATCCAGTTGCCCGATCAGGAAATCGCGCAGCGCGAATTCCGTCACCACGCCGACCACCAGGCATACCAAAGCGAGCAGTGCGGCCAGCTGGACGATCAACCGCCGCCGCAGCGACCACGGCCGTTTAGCTCGCGGGCTTGAGGACATACCCGGCGCCACGCATGGTGTGAATCATCGGTTCCCTGTCGGCGTCGATCTTCTTGCGGAGGTAGGAAATGTACAGCTCGACGATATTCGCCTGGCCGCCGAAGTCGTAGCTCCACACGCGGTCGAGGATCTGTGCCTTGCTCAGCACTCGCTTGGGGTTGCGCATGAGGTAACGCAGCAGCTCGAACTCGGTCGCGGTCAGCGGCACCGGCTCGCCGCCGCGATGCACCTCGCGGCTGTCCTCGTCGAGCGTGAGGTCGCCGACCACCAGCATCGAGCCGCGGCTGCCGGACACGCCGTGCGCGCGGCGCAGCAGCGCACGCATCCGCAGCGCCACCTCTTCCAGGCTGAACGGCTTGGTCACGTAGTCGTCGCCGCCCGCGGTGAGCCCGGCGATGCGGTCTTCGACGGCGTCCTTCGCGGTCAGGAACAGCACCGGCAGGTTCGCGGACTCGGCGCGCATGCGGCGCAGCACCTCGAGGCCGCTGAAGTCGGGCAGCATGACGTCGAGCACGACGGCGTCGGGGCGGAACTCCCGCGCGACGCGGACGGCTTCGGTGCCGGTGCCCGCGCTGCGGATCTCCCAGCCCTCCATCCGCAACGCCATGGACACCAGTTCCGCGAGTGTCGACTCGTCGTCGACCACGAGCACCCGCACCGGCGAGCCATCCGCGCGGCGCAGGTCGTTCTTGGGCTCGTTCATGCTGGTCATGGTGCCATCTTCACGGGCGCGCGTGGGCGGTTGCTGTGTGCTTCCTGTGTGTCCGCTGTGAGGGTTCACTCCACAGGTACCGCCTGCGGGAGGCACAGCTCAAACACAGCCCCGGTCGCGATCGTGGCAGCGACGAGAAGTTTCGGCACTCGACGCGGAGGACATGATGAGCACCGAACCGACCGATCAGCCAGAGCCTGCGGGCTGGGGAGACACGCCGCCTCCCGCACCGGCCGCGCAGAAGAAGTGGTCGGGCCGCAAGACCGCGGTCGCGGTGGGCGTCGCGGTGGTGATCGCCGCGGGCGGCGGGGTCGCGATCGCGGTCGGCACCAGCGGGAACGCCGACAACGCGGCAGGCCAGGGCGGGCCTGGCGGCGGGCGGATGATCTTCGGACCTGGTGGCCCCGGCACCGGCGGCGGGATTCCCCGCGACGCGCTGCGCGGCAACTTCGTGGTCCCCGACGCCAACGGCGGCTACACCACCGAGCGGCTGCAGACCGGCACCGTCTCCGAACTCAGCGCCACTTCGATCACCTTGACCAGCAAGGACAACTACAAGCAGACCTACACGATCGACGCCACCACCAAGAAGACCAGCGAGCCGAAGAACGGTGACACGGTCACCGTCACGGCCAAGGTCGACGGCGCCACCGCGACCGCCACCACCATCGGCACACCAGGCCAGATGACGCGTGGCGGCAACGGCGGGCGCCGCCAGGGCTACTGAGCCCTGAGCGGGCTTTATCCCGGGTGCCCCTCCCGGGATAAAGCCCGCACCAAGCACCCCGGATTAGTGCAGAGTGGGCCCCGTGCGGGACAAGAGCGGGGCGCTGGCGCGGCAATCGATGCTGGTCGCCGCGGTATGCCTGGTCGCGGACGTCGGCCAGTTCCTGATCCGTGGCCCCGCGCTGACCAGCGGCTGGCAGGTCTGGGTCATCCTGATCGGGTCGATCGTGGCCGACGCCGCGCTCGCGGGCCCGGCCAGGCTGTCCGGCTGGGTCGCGCTCGGGCACGCGCTGCTGGTCGCCTTCGGGCCGATCCTGCTGTGCTCGTGTTCGGGTCAGACGGTCGGCAACAACGCGGGCACCCTGATCGCCGGATATCGCGCGGGCGCTTGGCTTTCGACCATGCCCGCATGGTTCTCGCTCGCCGCGATGTGCGGTGGCCTGCTGGTGGGTTCGCTGGCAGGCACCGGCCGATGGTCACACGAATGGCGCATGGTCTCCATCGGCATCCTGACCTCCGGCGTGCTGCCCTGGCTGGTCGGCCGGTACACGACCGCGCGCCGCGCCTACATCGCCGAACTCGAACGCAAGGCCGAGCAGCGCCGCCAGGACGAGGCCGAGGCCGTCCGGCGAGCCGTCGCGGAGGAACGCACGGCCATCGCGCGCGACCTGCACGACGTCATCTCCCACCATGTCAGCGCGATCGGCGTGCACGCGGGCGCCGCCAGGCTCGGCCTGCCCGGTGACGACTCCCCGGTGCGGCGCTCGCTCTCGGCCGTCGAATCGTCCAGCCGCGCGGCCATGGTCGACCTGCGTCGGCTGCTGGATCTGTTGCACCGCAAGGAGACCGAGTCCGGTCAGCGGCAACCGGGCCTCGACAACCTCGACGAGCTGCTCGACGGTGTCCGCGCGGCCAACCTCCCGGCCAGGCTCACCACGATCGGCGAGCCTCGTGAGCTGCCGAGTTCGCTCGACGTCGCGCTCTACCGCATCGTCCAGGAGGCGTTGACGAACGCGCTGCGCCATGGCGACGGCGGCACCGTCGACGTCGCGATCGAGTACCGCCAGATCGAGGTGATCCTGAGTATCACCAACGATTCCACGCCGGCGGCACGCAGCGGCGCGACCGAGTTCCAGCATCGCGGGCTCGCCGGCATCCGCCAGCGGGTCGCGTTGTTCGGCGGCCAGGTCACCTACGGTCCGCTGCCGGGCGAGAACCGCTGGCAGGTCCGTGTCATCTTCCCTCTGGAGCAGTCTTGATCCGAGTCCTGCTTGCCGACGACCACGCGATGTTCCGCTCCGGGATGCGTGCCGTGCTCGAAACGCAGCCCGACTTCGAATGCGTCGGCGAGGTCGGCGACGGGTACGCCGCGGTCACCGAGACCGCGCGCCTGCGCCCCGATGTCGCGGTGATCGACGTCCGCATGCCCAAGCTCGACGGGATGGCGGCCTGCGAGGCCATCCTTTCCGCGCCTGGCAACGACACCCGCGTACTCGTGCTCACCACGTACGACGCCGACGAGTACGTCTACCGCGCGCTGCGGGCGGGCGCGAGCGGCTTCCTGCTGAAGAGCCTGCCGCCGGAAGAGCTGGTCTCCGCCATGCGAGTGGCGGCCAGAGGCGACGCGCTGATCGATCCTTCGGTGACGCGGCGGCTGGTCGCCAGCTTCGCGACCAGCATCGAGCCCGCGTCCACCGCGCCCGGCATCGACAAGCTGACCTCGCGCGAGAAGGAGGTGCTGCTGCTCATCGCCGACGCGTGCAGCAACGCCGAGATCGCCGAGCGCCTGCATGTCGGCGAGGAAACGGTGAAGACGCACGTGTCCAGGGTGCTGGCGAAGCTCGGCCTGCGCGATCGGGTGCACGCGGTCGTTTACGCCTATAAGCATGGACTGGTCGGCTAGGCCGTGTCTGGTAAGGCTGCTCGATGGGCTTCGTGATCCAGGTGTTTCCTGGCGGCGCGGGGGATTCGCCCTCGTACCGGGTTGCACTCGGGCGAAGCCCCCGTGCCGCCAGGGGCCGCCTGGGCGCGAAGACCGCGAGCAGACTTACCAGACGCGGACTAGGTTAGGACCATGAAGCGATGGGTGCTGCTCGCGCTCGGTGTCCTGCTCGCGCTGATCGGCGCCGTCTGGGTGCTGCAAGGGGTCGGGGTGATCGGCGGCAGCTTCATGACCGGGTCGAAGCTGTGGTTCCTGATCGGGCTGGTCGCGCTGCTCGGCGGGGTCCTGCTCATCGCGGGCACCGCGCGCCGCGCTAGCGGACGGTGATCCGGAAGATCGGGTAGCCGGGCGCGATCTCGCGCAGCTTCTCGTCGCTCGCCTTCGCGTCGACACCGTCGAAGAACACGCCGACCTCGAACTTCCAGCGCTTGAGGTACGGCCGCAGGATGGCGGGCTTCTCATCGTCTTCCAGCTCGACGAAGGTGAACTCCTCGACGCGCTTGCCGACCCGCAGCCGCCCCTCACCGGCGGCACGCAGGTTCCGCACCCACTGGGTCACCCCACGCGGCGCGACCAGGTACTTCTCGCCGTCGAGCTCCAGCAGGTTGACCGGGACCGAGCGCAGTTCGCCGCTCTTGCGGCCGCGGACCGAGAGCACCCTGCTGCCCCAGACGCTGAAGCCCAGCTTGGTCAGCTTGGCGACGACCTGGTTGAACAGGTTCGTCGCGGACTTGGGCTCGATGTAGCGAGCGGTCATCGTCTTCTCCTTCAAGTTTGCGAGAGCAGTGCTCTCTGTTGTGAACAGTGAACACCGGCGCCTGCCGCACTGTCAAGAGCAGTGCTCTCTAATTTGTGCACCGCTCTCGGTTCTGCCAGAATCCGGGGCATGCCAACGGCCCGTGACCGCGCTCGAGTACTGATGACCAGCGACATCAAGATGGAGGCCCGTCGTCAGCTCGCCGAGGTCGGCGCGCAAGGACTGTCACTGCGCGCCGTCGCGAGAGAACTCGGGATGGTCTCCTCGGCGCTCTACCGTTACTTCCCCAGCCGGGATCACCTGCTGACCGAGCTCATCATCGACGCGTACAACGCCATCGGCGCGGCCGCCGAGGACGCCGACCAGCCGCAGGCCGACCTGCGCGGACGCTGGGCCGCCGTCTGGCACGCGGTCCGCGAATGGGCACTCGCGCACCCGCACGAGTACACGCTGATCTACGGCTCGCCCATCCCCGGCTACCAAGCGCCGCAGGACACCATCGCGCCCGCGGCCAGGGTCGCGCTCGTGCTGGCCGGGATCGTGAAGGAAGCGGAAATCGAGCCGCCGCAAGTTCATGTGCCGTTGCCGGGGGTGTTGCGCGAGCAGGCCGAGCGGCTGATGGCGAGTCTCGAAAGCGAGGTCGAGCCGATCACGGTGACCAGGCTGCTGATCGCCTGGACGCAGTTGTTCGGGATGCTGAACTTCGAGCTGTTCGGTCAGTACGTCGGCAGCGTCGACCCGACGGACGCCTTTTTCGCGCACACCACGGAACAAATGGCCGAGTTCATCGGCCTGAAGTAGCCGAAAGCGCGGCCAGCGCCCGCATCACCAGCTGCACGGCGTCGACGACAACGCCGTCGCTCGTCCCCTCCGGAGCCAGGAAACGCTGGAGCAGCAACCCATCCTGCAGCGAGTGGACGATCAACGCGATGAACGCGGGATCGGCCGGCGGTTCCAGGCCGAGCACCGCGAACTGATGGCGTACCCCGTCTTCGACGGCTTCGCGGGCGAGCCGCTCACCTTCGCCGACCATCGGGCGCGCCTCGGGATTGCGCAGCGCGTACAACGCCAGCTCGGTGCGCAGTGCGAACCATCCGTCCAGATTCCGCGCCCGCTCGACGTTCCACTCGCGCAGCCGGTCCATCGTCTCGTCGGCCGACGACGCCCGCAGCGCGCCGACTTCGTCGATCTCGTGCCGCGTCCGCTGCTTCAGCAACGCGACGACCAGCTCGTGCTTGTCCGCGAAGTTCCCGTAGAACGCGCCGCGGCTGAACCCGGCGTGCTCGGCGATCTGCTCGACCGAAGCGCCGTTCACCCCACGCTCGGCGAACAGCTCGGCGGCGGCTTCGAGCAGCCGCTCCCTGGTCCGCGCCCGGCTCTCGTCACGGGTAAGACGCTTCGGTGGCACCGCGTGACCCTAACGCGTCGCGTCGCGGTACCGCTCGGACAGCTCGCGCAGCAGGCTGACCAGCTCCGGCGGCTCGGACACGGTGAACCCGACGCCGAGCATGCCGAGATGCACGGCGAGCGTGTCGAGACTGTCGGCGCCGGTTTCGAGGACGCAAGTGTTCTCGTCGACCGCCTCGACCGTGCCGACCGCCGGATTGATGCGCTCGGTCACCACTTCGGCCGCCGCGTGCACGGTGACCCGCGCCCGGTATCGCCAGGCCGCCGCGGACACCCCGCGCCGCACGCGGTCGGTGACGTCCTCCGGCAGCTCGCGCGGCGTGAACCGGGGACCGAACGGCGGTTTGGGGTCGATCCGGTCGACCCGGAAGGTCCGCCAATCCGCCTTGGCGACGTCCCAGGCCACCAGGTACCAGCGGCGTCCCCAGTTGACCAGCCGATAGGGCTCGACCTGACGCCGCGTCGCGGAACCGTCATGTGCGCGGTACTCGAACCGCAGGCGTTCATGGTCTCGGCACGCGGCGGCCAGCATGCTCAGCAGGTTGGCGTCGACCCGAGGCCCTTGCTCGTCACGCGGCACCGGGACGGTGAACTTCTGCAGGGCGTTCACCCTGCGCCGCAAGCGGTTCGGCAGCACCTGTTCGAGCTTGGCCAGCGCACGCAGTGACGTCTCCTCGACGCCGGTGATCGTGCCGCCTGCCGCCGTGCGCAGGCCGATCGCGACGGCGACGGCCTCCTCGTCGTCGAGCAGCAACGGCGGCAGCTCGGCGCCGGCGCCGAGCCGATAGCCACCGATCGAGCCGCGCGTGGCATCGACCGGATAGCCGAGGCCGCGCAGCCGTTCGATGTCATTGCGCACCGTCCGCGTGCTCACTTCGAGGCGTTCAGCCAGTTCCGTGCCCGTCCAGTCACGCGGGGTCTGCAGTAAGGACAGCAGTCGCAGCAGCCGCGCCGAGGTCTCCAACATTTTTCGAAGCCTGCCATTCCATTAGGAACGAAGTGTTCCTAATGCCAGCTTAGAGTCCTGGTCATGGAAAACAACACGGAAATCCGCCCCTTCCGCATCGAGATCCCGCAGGCCGACCTCGACGACCTGCGCCTGCGTCTCGAGCGCACCCGCTGGACCGAGGAACTGCCCGCCGACCCCGCAGCCGAGCAGACCGGTCCGGTGCCGCCGGGCTGGGAGCGCGGCGTGCCGCTCGGGTACGTCCAGCGGCTGGTCGAGCAGTGGCGGACCACCTACGACTGGCGCAAGTGGGAAGCGAAGCTCAACGAGTACCCGCAGTTCACCACCGAGATCGACGGCCAGAACATCCACTTCCTGCACGTCCGCTCGCCGCACGAGGACGCCACCCCGCTGCTGCTCACGCACGGCTGGCCGAACTCGATCCTCGAGTACCTCGACCTCATCGAGCCGCTGACCAACCCCGAAAACCCGGCGGAGGCGTTCCACCTGGTCATCCCGTCGATCCCCGGCTTCGGCTTCTCCGGGCCGACCAAGGAGAAGGGCTGGAGCCCGTACCGCGTCGCGGACGCGTGGGCGGAGCTGATGGGCCGCCTGGGTTACGAGCGGTTCGGCGTGCACGGCAACGACGCCGGGTCGATCGTGAGCCCCGAGGTCGGCAGGCAGCACCCGGACCGCGTGATCGGCGTGCACGTCACGCAGATCTTCTCGTTCCCCAGCGGCGACCCCGCCGAGTTCGAGGGCTTGAGCGAGCAGGACATGGGACTGCTGGCCTTCCTGCAGAAGTTCAACGAGGAGATGTCCGCGTACGCCCAGCTGCAGGCGACCAAGCCGCAGAACCTGGCGCACGCGCTCGCCGACTCGCCGGCCGGGCAGCTCGCGTGGAGCGCTCAGCTGCTCAGCGCGACACCCGACGAGCACGTGCTGACCAACGCGACGATCTACTGGCTGACGAACACGGCGGCCTCGTCAGCGCGCTTCTACTACGAGCACAAGCAAGCCGGGGACCCGGCGGGGCAGACGACCGTGCCGATGGGACTGGCGAGCTTCGCGTACGACTTCCGGCCGCTGCGGCGCTTCGCCGAGCGCGACCACGGCAACATCGTCTCGTGGAGCGAGTTCGAGCGGGGCAGCCACTGGGCCACCCAGGATGCCCCCGACCTGCTGATTCAGGATCTCCAGCAATTCTTCCGCCGATTTCGCTGAGGATGTAGAGAACCGATGACCGGCTCCGACTTCCGGGTACCTGACAAGAAGGAGCCGGTCATGACGGTTTTCGTGGATCTGTCCATCTCGCTCGACGGTTACATCGGCGGCCCCGACGCGGGCCCGGCCAACCCGCTCGGCGACGGCGGCACCCGGTTGCACGAGTGGGTGTTCAACCTGGAGACCTGGCGTTCGTCGCAGGGTCTGCCCGGCGGCGACACCGGGCCGGACAACGACGTGGTCAACGAGATCAAGGGGCGGGCTGGCGCGAACGTGATGGGCCGCCGGATGTTCGACGAGGGAGAGGCGAACTGGCCTGCTGAAGCGCCGTTCCACGCGCCGGTCTTCGTGCTCACCCACTCGCCGCGCGACCCGTGGCCGCGCCTGGGCGGCACGACGTTCCACTTCGTCACCGGGACCGTCGAAGACGCGATCGAGCAGGCGAAGGCGGCGGCGGGCGGCAAGGACGTGCAGGTCAACGGCGGCGCGGACATGGTGCGGCAGGCGTTGCGTTCCGGGCTGGTCGACGAGATCCAGCTGCACGTCGCGCCGATCACGCTGGGCAAGGGGACCCGGCTGTTCGACGGCCTCGAAGACCTGCGGCTGGTGCCGGACCGAGTGATCGCCTCGGCCGACGTGACCCATCTCAGGTACCGGGTACGTTCCACCCCATGAGCGAACAGTGGGAGGCCCGCACGGTCCGGGTGATCGGCACCGGGGTGATGGGGCGCGGGATCGCGCAGCTGGCCGCGGCGGCCGGCTGCACGGTGGAACTGGCGGACGCACAGCCAGAGGCAGTGACCAAGGCGGTCGAATTCGTCGGCGGGATGTTCGACAAACTCGCCTCGAAGGGCAAGCTGACCACCGACGAAGCCACGCTGGCCAAGTCACGCCTGCGCCCGGTGGACGGGCCGTTCGCTCCCGCGGACGACGTCGATCTGGTCATCGAGGCCGTCCGCGAGGACCTGGCGGTCAAGGGCTCGCTTTTCGGGGAACTCGAACGCGTTTGCCCGGCCACGACGGTGTTCGCGACCAACACCAGCTCGCTGTCGGTGACGGAGATCGCGGCGACACTGAGTGACCCGACACGGCTCGCCGGTCTGCATTTCTTCAACCCGGTTCCCCTGATGCGCGTGGTCGAGGTCATCCCTGGCGCTCGGACACAGTCTTGGATTCCTTCGGCGCTGACCGCTTTGGTGCGCTCGTGGGGTCACCAGCCGGTGCTGGCCCCCGACGCGCCAGGGTTCCTTGTCAATCACGCCGGGCGCGGACTTGGCACGGAAGCGTTGCAGATCCTCAGCGAAGGCTTGTGCTCACCGTCCGATGTGGACCGTATCGCCCGCGACGTGCTCGGCCTTCGTCTCGGCCCGTTCGAGCTGCTCGACCTGACCGGCCTCGACGTCTCACACGCCGTCCTCGAAAGCATCTGGAGCGGCTTTCACGGCGAACCGCGACTGCGGCCTTCGTGGCTGACCCGGCCTCGGGTGGCGGCGGGACTCTTCGGCCGCAAGAACGGCGAAGGCTTTTACGTGTATTCCGATGGCGTGCAGCAGGTCGCGCCCGAGCCGGAAGCGCCCAAGCCTGGTGGCGCGAAGTTGTGGACGGACAGCGAGGAGCTGTCCGCACTGCTGCGCTCGGCCGGCGTGTTCGTCGAGGACTACGAGTTCCCGACGGACGAGGCGATCGTGCTGCTGACCCCATTCGGTCAGTCCACTCTGGACGCCGCGCTGGCCGCGGGCACCGACGCTTCGCGCACACTGGGCGTGGATCCCTTGGGCGGCTTCACCGGACGGCTTACCCTGACCGTCCACCCCGGACTCGACGCTTCGGTCGGCCGCGAGGCATGGGCGGCATTGGCGTCGACCGGCCTCCCGGTGACCATCGTCCGCGACGGCTCCGCGATGATCGCCCAGCGCCTGCTCGCCTCGATCGTCAACACGGCCTGCTCGATCGCCGACCAGCGCCTCGCCACCCCCGACGACATCGACACCGCGGTCCGCCTCGGCCTCGGCTACCCCCGCGGCCCGCTGACCTGGGGTTCCGACGTCGGCGCCTCGCTACTGCTCGGCATCCTGCACGAGCTCCACCAGGCCTCGGGCGACCCCCGCTACCGCCCCAGCCGCTGGCTCGCCGAACGCGCCCTGCTCGGCCTCCCCCTGACCTCGCTGGGCACGACCCCGGCCGACCTCCTCCCCTGAAAAAAATCCCAATGCGTCGTTCGTCAGCTGTGGAACCCCCAATGTGGCGTTCGTCAGCCCTGGAACCCCCAATGTGGCGTTCGTCAGCCCTGGAACCCCCAATGTGGCGTTCGTCAGCCCTGGAACCCCCAATGTGGCGTTCGTCAGCTCAGAGCTGACGAAAGGCGC
>NZ_JBHWEB010000086.1:0-39763 GCF_042734395.1 Amycolatopsis sp. NPDC059657
CCTTTGTGGACGTTAGATGCTGGTGGTCGGGCCACCGACGGCGGCCCGACCGACTCGCTCACGTGCCGATTGACAACGCAGGCCAAGCCTTAACTGCCCGGCATTGGGTTAGAACCGGCCCTACCACTCACGACCCCGTTGGTGAAGGTGGGAATTTTCCCAGTTCTGCGCCGATTGGCGTGCGACGGTCGTAGGGATTTCCGACAGGGTTCGCGGAGTTAACCTGCTCGACCAACACTGATCACCCGATCGGGTTACGGTCCGAAAATGACCAACCATCGATCGCGTTTCGCCGCCTTCCTGCTGGCCTTCGTCGCCTTCTTCGGCGTCGTCACCGCCACGGCCGAGGCCGCGCCTGTCAGCATCGAGCAGAACGCCTGCGGCGACCTCGCCGGCTTCAGCCGGGTGTCCTTGTCGAGCCTGCCCGAGGAGGCGACCGACACCTACGACCTGATCCAGACGGACGGGCCGTTCCCGTTCCCGAAGAACGACGGCGTGGTCTTCCAGAACCGCGAGAAGATCCTCCCGGCCTGTTCCGCGAGCTACTACCACGAGTACACGGTCATCACGCCCGGCTCCTCGACCCGCGGCGCCCGCCGGATCATCACCGGCAACGGCGGCGAGTACTTCTACACTGGCGACCACTACGCCTCGTTCAAGGTAATCAACATCTGACCAAGGTTCCATGCAACCTCGTGCGCACCCTCGTCCGTGTTGATGTCGGAACACGGTCGAGGGGGTACGGATGAGGCCTGCTGACGAGGCGGACTTCCGGGAGTTCGCGGGCGCCAGGGCGCTGCCGTTGCGGCGGACCGCCTATTTCCTGTGTGCGGATTGGCATCTCGCCGAGGACCTGGTCCAGGCGACACTGATCAAGATGTACGCGGTCTGGCCGAAGCTCGCCAGGTCGGGCCCCGTCGACAACTACGCCAGGAAGGTGCTGCTGCGCTGCTGGCTGGACGAACAGCGCAGACCGTGGCGCCGCCGCGAGCGGCGTGACGGCGTGGTGCCGGAACAGCCGGTGCCCGCCGTCCTCTACACCGGCATGACCGATCTCCTGCGGCAGGCGCTCGCCGAGGTGCCGGTGAAACAGCGCGCGGCCATCGTGCTCCGCTACTGCGCGGACCTGTCGGTCGCCGAGGTCGCCGCCGTGCTCGGCTGCTCCGAGGGCACGGTCAAGAGTCAGACCGCCCGCGGCCTGGAGACCTTGCGCGATGCTGTCGCCAAGCTCGAACTCGTCGGGAGGAACAGCTGATGGACCTCGAGCAGGTCGAAAACGGGCTGCGCGTGCTGGAAGTCCCCGAGCCGCCGCTGGGCTTCGACGTCGACGTGCTCGTGACCAAGGCGGCCGCGCGGCAGCGCAGGCGCCGGGGCCTGCTGATCTCGGCGGGCACGGCGCTGGCCGCGATCGGCACGGCCGTCACGCTCGTGGTGATGAACCTCGCCCCGCCGCCGCAAGTGATCGACAAGGCGGAGCCGCCGTTTGTGATCGTGTCGCCGCACGCGAACCTGGCCAAGCAGATGGAACGCAGCCGGCAGCATCTGGCCAAGGTGATCCCGGTCGTCAAGCCGGATGCGAGCAGTGTCGCCGTGAACTCCTTCGCCCAGTACCGGGAACCCGGTGACTGGGACTCCATCTGGACCATGTCGACGCTCTTCGATCCCGTCTCCGTGTCGGCCTTCTACTTGACCATCAACGGGCCCAGTTTCAATGCCGCGAACCTGATCACGCCTGATCAGGCCTGCACAGGCTTCGGCACATTGCCGCCCGAATTCACCGAGCGCTGGAAGACGCCGGACGGCAAGCCGCAGCCCTGCCAGCGGCTGACCCAGCCGGACGGCACGCTGGTGTTGCTCGTCGAGCGACAGCGGGCTCCGCGGACAGCCACCGGCGACCACGGTGTCATGCACGCGTTCAACGCGATCCATTTCCGTGCGGACGGTTCGACTGTGAGCCTGGTCAATGCCGCTATCGGCACGGACGTCACCAGGCAGGACCCGCCGCCGTTCACCGCCGACCAGGTGATCAAGCTCGTGACCGACCCCGCCTTCACCCTGAAGTAGGCACGCGGACACGCCCGGCACAGGCCGCTTTCACCGGTTCGAGCGCCGGAAGCGGCAGACTGGGTACAGCGATATCGGGGATTGCTGCAGAGGGAGTTGCCGTGTACCGGGTTTTCGAGGCGCTCGACGAGTTGGTCACGATCGTCGAAGAGGCGCGCGGGGTGCCGATGACCTCCAGCTGCGTGGTGCCGCGCGGCGACATGCTCGAACTGCTCGACGACGTCCGCGACGCGCTGCCGGCGGAGGTCGACGACGCGCAGGACGTGCTGGACAAGCGCGATCAGCTGATCCACACCGCGCGCTCCGAGGCCGAGAAGACGGTCAGCGAGGCCAACGCCGAGGCCGATCGCGCGGTCGGCGAGGCGCAGGCGCACGCCGAGCGCATCCTCGCCGAGGCGCAGGCCCGCGCCGAGCAGATGATGGCGGACGCGCACGCCGAGGCCGAGCGCATGGTCGCCGCCGGGCAGGCCGAGTTCCAGAACCTCACCGACCGCTCGCGCGCCGAGTCCGAGCGGATGATCCAGGCCGGGCGTGACGCGTACGACCGCGCCATCGACGAGGGCAGGGGCGAACAGGCCCGCCTGGTCTCGCAGACCGAGGTCGTCCAGGCCGCGCACGCCGAGTCGGCCCGCATCGTCGACGAGGCGCACGCGGAGGCGGACAAGCAGCGTGCCGACTGCGACGCCTACGTCGACGGCAAGCTCGCCGAGTTCTCCGAGCTGCTGGCCACCACGCTGCGCACCGTCGACTCCGGGCGCAACCACCTGCGCGCGCCCAGCACCATGGCGCCAGGCCGCAGCAGCACCCTGTACGACTTCCAGCCGTAGGGGCTCGCGTAAACTAGAGCCCTCATGCCTGAAGACAAACTCCCGCCCGCGCGCCCCGCGCGCGTCGATCTGCGCAGCCCGTGGGTCGTCGACACCCGTGAACTCGCCCGCCACGCCGGGCTGAGCCGTCCTGTCCAGCGCAAGGTGCCCGTCGAGGACACCTTGGGCGTGCCGGACGTCATCATCGTGCCCAAGGGCACCGAGATCGACCTCGACCTGCTGCTCGAGTCCGTGGTCGAGGGCGTGCTGGTCTCCGGCACCGCCTCGGTCGCCGCGACCGGGCACTGCTCGCGCTGCCTCGACCCGATCACCGAGGACGTCGAGGTCGAGCTCACCGAGCTCTACGCCTACCCGGGCTCCACCACCGAGGAGACCACGGACGAGGACGAGATCTACCGCCTCGTCGACGACCGCATCGAGCTCGAGCCGCTGGTGTGCGACGCGCTGGTGCTGGCGCTGCCGCTCGTGCCGCTGTGCGAGGAAAACTGCCAGGGCCTCTGCCCCGGCTGCGGTGTCAAGTGGGCCGATCTCGAGCCCGGACACGGGCATGAGAAGATAGATCCTCGGTGGGCCGCACTTGTCGAGCGCTTCGACGGTGATGACGCCCCCGGCAAGCAAGCCTGACGAGCGCCCAGCTCAGTCCGGAGAAGCAAAGTTCGCTCGCGAGGTGCGGGCAGACCGTCTTAAGGAGATCTACTCGTGGCCGTCCCCAAGCGGAAGATGTCGCGATCGAACACGCGCTCGCGCCGCAGCCAGTGGAAGGCTGCTCCGGTTCAGCTGGTGCCTTGCTCCAACCGCGCCTGCAAGCAGCCGAAGCTGCAGCACATCGCTTGCCCGGCGTGCGGTCAGCACAACGGTCGCCAGGTCGTCGAGCCCGCCTGAGGCTGAGTCGATCATGGGGGGAAAACCGCCGGTTCTCAAGCCGGCCTCGGATCCCGCTCCGTTGCTCGAAGCTCTCGACATCACTTTTGATGCCGAGCTGCTCGGTTTGGCGTTGACCCACCGTTCTTATGCTTATGAGAACGGTGGGCTTCCGCCGAACGAGCGCCTTGAGTTCCTGGGTGACGCCGTACTGGGCTTGGTCGTGACCGACCATCTCTACAACACGCATCCCGACCTGCCTGAGGGCCAGCTCGCGAAGCTGCGCGCCAGCGTCGTGAACATGCACGCGCTCGCCGGCGTCGCACGCGGCCTCGGTGAAGGCGGCCTGGGTGCGCATCTGCTGCTCGGCAAGGGCGAAGAGCTCACCGGTGGCCGGGACAAGGCGAGCATCCTCGCCGACGGTCTCGAAGCCGTCATCGGCGCCGCGTACCTGCAGCACGGCATCGACATCGCCCGCAAGCTGGTGCACCACCTGTTCGACGGCCTGCTGGCCGAGGCCCCGCTGCGAGGCGCCGGTCTCGACTGGAAGACCAGCCTGCAGGAGCTCACCGCGCAGGCCGGTCTCGGCGTGCCCGAATACAAGGTCGAGGACACCGGGCCCGATCACCGCAAGGAGTTCACGGCCACCGTGTTCGTCGCGGGACGTGAGTACGGCCGCGGTGAGGGCACGACCAAGAAGGAAGCCGAGCAGAAGGCCGCCGAGACGGCCTGGCGCACGCTTCACGCCGAGGTCGAAGAGCAGAAGAAGCCCGACGAAGAGACCAGTTGACCGTACGGTGCGTGAATAAGTACCGTACGTGCAGCCGCCCTCCTGTGTCCTCCCTCCTCAAAGATGAGGTTCATCGGCGATGCGCAAGTGGTCTTTTCTCTATGTCCTTTTCGGACTCCTGCTCACTGTTTCACTCGCGGTCTCTGTTCCCGCGTCGGCCGATCAGGTCGTCATCTCGCTCAGTGCGCTGCAATCCGCTGTGGACAAAGCCAAACCGGGTGACCGGATACTCCTGGCAGACGGCAGCTACACCACGAGCGCGCCGTTGACGATCAAGCGTTCCGGTACCGCGTCCGCGCCGATCACCATCGCCGCTCAGCACACCGGTGCCGCCGAGATCAAGGGCACGTCGGGCTTCGCGTTCTCCGGCGGGGCTTCCTGGGTGGTGCTGGAAGGCTTCAAACTCCAGCACCAGGCCAATTTCACCGTGCCGTCGGGTTCCACCCACGTCCGGCTGACCAGATTGGACATTCAGCTCGGCGGTGACGGCAGCTGGCTACTGGCCAACGGCGACGACGCCGAGATCGACCACAACGTTTTCCATAACCGCACGACGGCCGGTCAGTTCCTGCAGATATTCGGGCCGTCGGACGCGATGGCGAAGCGTGTCCACGTGCATCACAACTACTTCTTCAATCACCAGTTCGCCGGTAAGAACGGCGGCGAATCGATCCGCGTCGGCGTGAGCGGCCACCAGAAGTACTCGGCGAACGCGCTCATCGAGTACAACCTCTTCGAGAAGGCCGACGGCGACGCCGAGGCGATCTCGGTCAAGTCCTCCGACAACACCGTCCGCTACAACACGATCCGCGACAGCCGCGGCTTCATTGTGCTGCGCCACGGCGACCGCAGCCTCGTCGAAGGCAACATGGTCTTCGGTGCCTCCGGCATCCGCTTCCACGGCAACGACCACAAGATCATCAACAACTACGTCGAGGTCACGACCGACCGCGGCATCGTCTTCGGCACCGGCACTGAGGCCGACAGCGGTCCCGACAGCGATAAGCAAGACCGCCCCGACCGTGTCGTCGTCGCCTACAACACGATGATCGGTCAGAAGGACATTATCCGCGGCGACGGCGGCGCCTTCCTGCCCAAGGACTGCGTGTTCGCCGACAACGTCCTGGTCGGCACGTCCGGCAACCTCGTCACCATGCCCACCGGTTCGGTGGTGAAGTACGAAGGCAACATCACTTGGGGCGCCAAGCCCGGCATCCCCGACGGCTACAAGTCGGTGAACCCGAAGCTGGTGAAGGACGCCACCGGCCTGTGGCGCCTGTCGTCCGGCAGCCCGGCGATCGACGCGGGCGTCGGCGGTTACCCGTACGCGGCAACGGATTTCGACCTCCAAGCCCGGGTCGGCAAGTACGACATCGGCGCCGACGAGTTCCTGCCAGGCGGCGCCCGCAAGGCCTTGACGACGGCCGACGTCGGTCCGCTCGCTCCCTAGGCCGATAATCGGGGAGTGCCCGAACTTCCCGAGGTCGAGGTGGTCCGCGCCGGTCTCGAAGCCCATGTGACCGGCCGGACCATCAGCAAGGTCGAAGTGCTCCACGCCCGCGCCATCCGGCGTCACGTGCAGGGAGCCGAGGACTTCACCGGCAGGCTGGCCGGTGTCCGCATCGACGCCGCCCGCAGGCGTGGCAAGTACCTCTGGCTGGAGTTGTCCGACGAGCAGGCCATGCTCGCGCACCTCGGGATGAGCGGCCAGATGCTCGTCCAGGAGGAGGGCACGCCCGACGAAAAGCACCTGCGTGTCCGGCTGCGCTTCGACGACGACGGGCCCGAGTTGCGCTTCGTCGACCAGCGGACGTTCGGCGGGCTGGCGCTGGCGGACCTCGTCGAGGTCGACGGGACCACGGTGCCCAGCACGATCGCCCACATCGCCCGCGACCCGATGGATCCCGCGTTCAGTCTTGAAGCCGCGGTTCGCGCCTTGCGTTCGCGTCGGACCGAGGCCAAACGGGCTCTGCTCGACCAGACGCTGGTCTCGGGTGTCGGCAACATCTACGCCGACGAGGCGCTCTGGCGCGCGAAGCTGCACTGGGCCCGGCAGACCGACAAGCTCACCGCGCCCAAGACGCGCGTGCTGCTCGAAGCCGCCACCGAGGTGATGAACGAGGCGCTCGCGCAAGGCGGAACCTCGTTCGATGCCTTGTACGTCAACGTGAACGGCGAGTCGGGGTACTTCGACCGCTCACTCGACGCCTATGGCCAGGAAGGCCTGCCCTGCGGACGCTGCGGCACCGCGATCCGGCGTGACCCCTTCATGAACCGGTCCTCCTTCTCCTGCCCGAAGTGCCAGCCCCGGCCAAGGGGATAGAAGCTCGCCCGCACTTTGGGGGTCGTGAGTGGTACGGCCGGTTAGAACCGGTCAAAACACTCACGACCCTTTGGCGTAGTGGTGTGCGCGGTACTGCGCATTGCGTGGTACCGTCTGAAGCGTAGGACGGAGGACAGGTGGAGATCAGTCAGCTACTCAAGGGTGTCCTCGACCTCGCGGTGCTCGCGGTGCTTCGCGAGGAAGACGGTTATGGCTACGACGTGCTCCGCCGGCTGCGGGTCGGCGGTCTGGAGGAAGTGGGCGACGCGTCCGTGTACGGAACGCTGAGACGGCTCTACAAGGCCGGCCTGCTCACGTCGTATGTCGTGCCGAGTGAGGAAGGGCCGCACCGGAAGTACTACAGCTTGAACGAACCAGGCCGGCTGAAACTGACCGAGTCGGCCAAGACGTGGGAGAGCTTCGCGTCGACGATGAACAGCCTGTTGGGAGCGGCAGCATGAGCACGCAGAACTCGACCGCGGTGCGGGTCTACCTGGCGCGGGTGCGTACCGCGCTGGCCGATCTGCCCGCCGCCGAAGTCGAAGAGATCCTCGAGGACGTCCGGCCCCACCTGCTCGAGATCGAGGCCGAACTCGGCTCGGGCGCACGGGTCGAGCAGATGATCGAGCGGCTCGGGACGCCGGAGAACTACGCCGCCGAGCTGCGCGTGGCCGGGGACTATCCGCCCGCAGCCTCTACCGAGGCGCCGAAGACCGTGGTCATCAAGGAGCAGGCGAAGCGGATCATGCCGAGGCTCGCACTGTGGGGGCTCATCGCCGCTTCACTCGGGCTGGGGCTGGTCGGCATCACGGTCGCGAACAACCTGCGTGCCGAGGCGCTGGTCACGCTGGTGGTCATCGTGCCGGTGCTCGGGTTCGGCGTCTGGTACCTGACGACCAAGGGGACCGCCGGGATCGCGGAACTGCCCGAGGTGCGTTCGCTGCGCGCGAGTCTCAAGAAGCAGGACCCAGATGGCCTGCCCAAGGTGTTGAACTACTTCAGGTCGCTTTCGCCCGCTTGGTGGCTGGTGTGCGCGGCCGCGCTGATCCTGTTCGGGCTGATGCTGGTCCGGCGGGGCAACGACGGGGTCGCCGCGCTGCCGTTGCTGGTGGTCGCCGCGGTCGCGATCGTCTGGGGCGGCCGGAAGGTGGCGGCCGACAAGCGCTGGCTGTGGCTGACGCTGCCGGTGTCGCTGTTCGTGCTCGGCGGGGCGTTCGGGTTCGTCGGCTATGTCTTCGACTCCGTCGACAACCGCTACCACAACTACAACACGTACCCGGCCAGCAGCCGGAATTCGGACGGCTCCGACAACCTCTACTACGGCAACCAGTCGGTCGGGAACATCTACGCCTTCGACTCCGAAGGCAAGCCGCTCACCGAGATCTACCTCTACGACGAGGATGGCAGGCCGATCACGCTGTCGCGCCAGGGTTGCGAGAAGTCGGCGGGCTACCCGATGAAGATCGGCGCAGACAACCGGTTCCCGCGCCCGAAGATCGAGCAGGGCATCACCGACAACAACGGGAACTTCAACGGCTACAACGGTTACAAGAACGCGTGCCGTGAGGTCTACGGCGTGCCGTTCTCGGTCGCGATCCCGAAGGCGCCCACGACCAGCAGCGCGACGCCGACACCGACATCGACGCCGAGCCCGGGTTCCAGCGCGAGCCCGACGCCGGCCAGTCCGACGCCGACGAAGTAACGGACTCCTGGGTGGGTGAGCGGTCGGGGCTCACCCACCCAGGTCATTTTCGGCTGACGAAACAACGTGGAAACCTGAGCCTGTTCTGCTGGGTAAGTGCACTCAGTCGACGGCTTCGAACTGCGGACCCGCTTGGTGCACGGCTACCTGCGCGCGTACCGGCTGGCCGGTCGCGGGCCTGCCGTCCTGTTCATCCACGGCATCGGCGACGACTCGTCGACCTGGCTGGACATGCTGGCCGCGCTGAGCGGCGACTTCACGGTGATCGCGCCGGATCTGCTCGGTCACGGCGGTTCGGCCAAGCCACGCGCGGACTATTCCGTCGCCGCGTACGCCTGCGGCATGCGTGATCTGCTGGCCACGCTGGAAATCGAGCGGGTGACCGTGGTCGGGCATTCGCTCGGCGGCGGTGTGGCGATGCAGTTCGCCTACCAGTTCCCGGAAATGGTGGAACGGCTCGTGCTCGTCGGCTCCGGCGGCATCGGCCCCGGCGTCCACCCGCTGCTGCGCCTGGCCGCGGCGCCCGGCGCGGGCCTCATGCTTCCCTTGGTCGGCATCCCGCCGGTGCGTGCCGCGCTGCGCGGGCTCGGCAGTCTCCTGCAGAACTTCGGGCTCGGCAGCGACCTCGAGTACGTGCTCGCGAAGTACATGCGCTTGGTCGAATCGACGTCACGGCAAGCGTTTCTGCGGACGCTGCGGTCCGTTGTGGACTGGCGAGGGCAGGTGGTGAACATGCTCGACCGCTGTTATCTCACCGAGGGAATCCCGACGATGCTCGTCTGGGGCACAACGGATCACGTCGTGCCGAGCGCGCACGCGGTGCTCGCGCATCAGGCTATGCCGAGCAGCAGGCTGGAGATCTTCGAAGGCGCCGGGCACTTCCCGCATCGCGCCGATCCGCGGCGTTTCCTGGTGATCCTGCGCGAGTTCCTCACCGAGACCAGGCCGGCGCGCTACGACGCGAGCCGATGGCGGGGTCTGCTGCGCTCTGGCAGCAGACCCCATGAGCTCATCGACGAATCGATGGTCTCCAGTGGCAGCTAGCAGTTGAGGAAGACGGCCTCGAACGCGGCTTCGACCTTCTTCTCGTCCTGGGAGATGGCCGCGGCACGCAGGTTGTTGGCGGCTTCGTGGCACGCCTTGTTCGACGTGCTGGCGCTCTCCGCCTTCTTCTGCGCTTCCTCGGCCTTGTTCCGCAGGTCCTGCTCCTTGGAGAGCTCGGCCTTGGTGTCGGTCTCGCGCTTGGCCACCGCCGTGAGTTCGTTCTTCTTCGCGTCCAGCTCCAGCGAGACGGACGAGGCGCGGTCCTTCTCCTTGAAGTACAGGACGCCGAACGCCGTCGCCCCGCCGAGCAGCAGCACGGCGAGCACCGACAACACGATCACGCCGGTTCGCTTCGGCTTCGGCGGCGCGGGAGGCGCGGGCTGCTCGTACACGTAGCCTTGCGTCGCCGGGTACTCCGGAGCGTCAGGTGCCGGATTCGTCATGTTTTACCCCCAGATGTCGTATTGCCCTGTGCATCGGCAAGCGGGGTGATCCGTTACGACGGGCCTCAGCACAGCGAGAAAAGTGTGGTGAGCGTCGCTTCGATCTTCGTCTGATCGCGTTCGACCACTGCCTTCTGCAGAGCGTGCGGCGGGTTGGACGCTTGTGAGCGGCCGCACAAAGCGAAAAGCCCCGCCAGGATCGATACCTGACGAGGCCCTCCGGGCAAGCCGGACTTACTTACAGGGCGGCGCGAGCCGCCATGTTCGCCAGCAGGTCTCGGCCCTTTTCAGCGCTGCGTGGCTGCGAAAGGACGTCATAGCGTTGAGCCACGAGCTGGCTCTGTGAGATGTAGCCGCGCTTGTTCTTGTTGGCGGCGTACCCGAGCGCGCCGAACAGCAGGTTGAAGCCGACACCCGCGACCAGGCCGATGCCGATCGACACCAGGCCGACGCCGGGGTTGAGCAGGCTCAGCATCAGGCCGAGGAACAGGCCGAAGATCGCGCCGGACATCGCGGCGCTGCTCAGCACCTTGCCCATGGTCAGCTTGCCCGCGATCCGTTCGACCAGCAGCGGCTGCACTCCGACGATGGTCACGTCGGTGACCGGGAAGTCGGTGCTCGCGAGATGGTCGACGGCACGCTGGGCGGCTTCGTACGAGTCGTAGGACGCGATGGGCCACCCGGACGGCATCGCCGGGGCCTGCGAGTTCGCTTGCGGCTGCGTGAAAGCGGTCTGCGTGAATGCGGAAGTCATGTCATCTCACCTCTCTTGCACTGTCCAACGCGGCGAGGGTCCGGTTTGTGCCTGATCGCAGAGATCCACAGGCTCCTCTCAGCTAACGGGTTCAGCCGACGCGGAAGATTCGCTGGGCGTTGCCGCCGAGATACAGCTCGGAGGCCTCCACGTCGAGCTTGAGGTCGGCGAGGTTCTTGAGGCAGCGAGCCGGGCTGAGCATCGGGTAGTTGCTGCCGAACAGCACCCGCGTGCGGCCGTGCCCGCGCATGTAGTCGACCAGTTCGGCGGGCAGCCGGTGCGCCGCGTACGCCGAGGTGTCGATGTGGAAGTTCGGGAACTTCATCGCCAGCGAAAGGACTTCGGACATCCAGGGGAACCCGACGTGCCCGCCGACGACCACGAGTTCCGGGAAGTCGAGCAGCACCCGTTCCAGGTACGGGATCGGGCGGCCGGGCTCGGACGGCAGCAGCGGGCCGGTGTGCCCGATCTGCGTGCAGAACGGGATCTCCTGCTCGACGCAGGCGACGTAGACCGGGTAGTAGCGCCGGTCGTCCGGTGGCAGGTTCCACAGCCACGGGACCACGCGCACCGCGACGAAACCCAGGTTGCGCACGCAGCGGCGGATCTCGCGCACCGCGCCCATCGGGTCGTTCAGGTCGACGGTCGCGACGCCGGCGAACCGGTCGGGATGGGCCTCGACGAGCCTGGCGACCTCGTCGTTGGAGATCAGTGGGCCCGAGGGCCCGTGCCACGCCGAGAGCAGGCCGAAGCCGACATGCGCCTCGTCCATCGCGGCGAGTGTCGCGGCGACCTGGGGGACCTCCCTCGGCCTGCCGGTCCAGCGCAGGATCGACTCCAGCCATGGCGCGGCCATGAACCGCTCGTTCGGGTGCTGCATCCACGCGTCGACAATGCCCGCAGTCACAGTGACGACCCTAGACTCTGCCCGGCGGCCGCGCATCCAAAAGGTCTGAAAGAAGACCATTAGATGGTTGACCCTGACCGGGGCCGTCAGGTAGGAAGAACCGGCAAAGGATCTGGTTCGATCCTTTAGAAGGAGGGCTCGGATGGCTGGCAAGGGCATGCTCAGCTTGGACCGGCTGCGTGAGCTGGTCGGCGAGGGGACGGTCGACACCGTGCTCATCGCGATCACCGACATGCAGGGGAGGCTCCAGGGAAAACGCTGCTCCGCCGAGTACTTCCTCAACGAGGTCGTCGCGCACGCCACCGAGGCCTGCAACTACCTGCTGGCCGTCGACGTCGACATGAACACCGTCGGCGGTTACGAGATGTCGTCGTGGGAGACCGGTTACGGCGACTTCGTCATGCGCCCCGACTTCGGCACCCTGCGCCTCGTGCCGTGGCAGGAAGGCACCGCGATGGTGCTCGCCGATCTCGAATGGGTGCAGGGCGGTGACGTCCCCGCCTCGCCTCGTCAGATCCTGCGCAAGCAGCTCGACCGGCTCGCCGAGCGCGGGCTGGGCGCGTTCGTCGGCACCGAGCTGGAGTTCATCGTCTTCGATGACACCTACGAATCGGCGTGGGACAAGCGCTATCACGACCTGCGACCGTCCAATCAGTACAACGTGGACTACTCGATGCTCGGCACGGCCCGCATCGAGCCGCTGCTGCGCCGCATCCGCAACGAGATGACCGGCGCCGGGCTGTACGTCGAGTCGGCCAAGGGCGAGTGCAACCCCGGCCAGCACGAGATCGCCTTCCGGTACACCGACGCGCTCGCCACCTGCGACAACCACGGCATCTACAAGAACGGCGCCAAGGAGATCGCCGCGCAGGAGGGCAAGGCGCTCACCTTCATGGCGAAGTACAACGAGCGCGAGGGCAACTCCTGCCACATCCACATCAGCCTGCGCTCGACCGACGGCGAGGCCGTGCTCGCGGGCGACGGGCCGGGCGGGTTCTCCAAGCTGATGGAGCACTTCCTCGCGGGCCAGCTCGCCGGGCTGCGTGAACTGACCTACTTCCTCGCGCCGAACATCAACTCCTACAAGCGTTTCGTGCCCGGCAGCTTCGCGCCGACCGCGGTCGCGTGGGGTACCGACAACCGCACCTGCGCGCTGCGCGTGGTCGGGCACGGCGAGTCGCTGCGCACCGAGAACCGGGTGCCAGGCGGCGACGTCAACCCGTATCTCGCGGTCGCCGCGCTGATCGCGTCCGGCCTGCACGGCATCGAGAACGAGCTGCCGCTGGAGCCGGAGTTCACCGGCAACGCCTACGCCTCCGACAAGCCGACCGTGCCGTCGACACTGCGCGAGGCCGCGGCGTTGTTCGGCGAGAGCAAGCTGGCCAGGACGGCTTTCGGCGACGACGTGGTCGAGCACTACCTGAACGCCGCGCGCGTCGAACTCGCCGCCTTCGACGCGGCCGTCACCGATTGGGAGCGGATCCGTGGTTTCGAACGGCTCTAAGCCGCTGATCGGGCTCACAACGTATATCGAGCCCGCTCGCTTCCTGGTCTGGGAGACCGAGGCGGCGCTGCTGCACCGGGTTTACGTGGACTGCGTGGTGGCGGCCGGGGGAGTGCCCGTACTGCTGCCGCCGGTGACCGACGCCTACGAGTCGCTGGTGTCCGCTGTGGACGGTCTGGTGCTCGTCGGCGGCGCGGACGTCGAGCCGACGCGCTACGACCAAGAGCCGCACGCGACGACGTACACCCGGCCGAACCGGGACGCGTTCGAGTTCGGGCTGCTCGATGAGGCGTTGAAGCGGAAGCTGCCGGTGCTCGGTGTGTGCCGTGGCCTGCAGGTTTTGAGTGTCGCGCTCGGCGGGACGCTCACCCAGCACCTCCCGGACGCGACCGGCAGCACCGAGCACCAGCCCGCGCCCGCGACGTTCGGCGACAGCAAGATCACTTTGAAGGACGGCAGCCGGGCGGCGGCCATCCTGGGCGCCGACACCAAGGTCCACTGCTACCACCATCAGGCGATCGACCGGCTCGGCGACGGGCTGATCCCGGTCGGCTGGGCCGAAGATGGCACGGTCGAGGCGGCCGAGTCGCCAGGCGAGGATTTCGTGCTTGGCGTCCAATGGCATCCCGAGCAGAACATCGACGACGTAAGGCTTTTCGAGGCTCTCGTGGCCGCAGCGAAGGAGAAGGCATGACCACGTTCGACGTGATCAACCCCGCCACCGAGCAGGTGGTGCGGTCGGTCGCGCTGACCACGCTCGAGGAGACCGACGCGGCCATCGCCCGCGCGCAGGCCGCTTATCCGGCGTGGAAGGCCGTCTCACCCGGCGACCGTGCGCGGCTGCTGCGCCGGTTCGCCGACGCCGTCGACGCCGACCTCGAGAACCTGGCGCAGCTGGAGGTCACCAACTCCGGCCACACCATCGGCAACGCGCGCTGGGAAGCGGGCAACGTCCGCGACGTGCTGAACTACTACTCGGCCGCCCCGGAACGCTTGAACGGCAAGCAGATCCCGGTGGCGGGCGGGGTGAACATCACGTTCCAGGAGCCGCTGGGCGTGGTTGGCGTGATCGTGCCGTGGAACTTCCCGATGCCGATCGCGGGCTGGGGTTTCGCGCCCGCGCTGGCCGCCGGCAACACCGTGGTGCTCAAGCCCGCCGAGGTCACGCCGTTGACCGCGATCCGGCTCGCCGAGCTGGCCCGCGAGGCCGGTATCCCCGAGGACGTCTTCCAGGTGCTGCCCGGCAAGGGATCCGTTGTGGGGCAACGCTTCGTGGACCACCCGGCGGTGCGCAAGGTGGTGTTCACCGGCTCGACCGAGGTCGGCAAGCAGATCATGGCCGGCTGCGCCGCGCAGGTGAAGCGGGTGACGCTGGAGCTCGGCGGCAAGAACGCGAACATCATCTTCGCCGACTCCGACCTGGAGAAGGCCGCCGCGACCGCGCCGTACGGGGTGTTCGACAACGCGGGCCAGGACTGCTGCGCCCGGTCGCTGATCCTGGTGCAGGCCAGCGTCTACGACCGGTTCATGGAGCTGCTCGAACCCGCGGTGCGGGGCGTGGTCGTCGGCGATCCCGGCTCGGAGAAGACCGAGATGGGGCCGCTGATTTCGGCCGCGCACAAGGAAAAGGTGTCTTCGTACATCGGTTCCGACTCGCCCGTCGCGTTCCGCGGCAGCGCGCCGGAAGGCCCCGGCTATTGGTTCCCGCCGACCGTCGTCACCCCCGGCAACCTGCAGGACCCGCTGGCGGCCGACGAGATCTTCGGCCCGGTCGTCGCGGTGGTCCCGTTCGGCGACGAGACCGACGCGGTGACCATGGCCAACCACACCGAATACGGGCTGTCCGGGTCGATCTGGACCCGTGACGTCGGCCGGGCGCTGCGCGTGGCGCGGGGCGTCGAGTCGGGCAACCTGTCGGTCAACTCGCACTCGTCGGTGCGCTACTGGACCCCGTTCGGCGGATTCAAGCAGTCCGGGCTCGGCCGTGAGCTCGGACCGGACGCCGTCGACGCCTTCACCGAGACCAAGAACGTATTCCTGAGCACGGAGGACTGAGAACAATGGTGCAGCGTTTCGAAGGCAGGGTCGCGGTGATCACCGGCGGCGGCAGCGGGATCGGGCTCGCGTCCGCCCGCAGGCTCGCTTCCGAGGGCGCCAAGGTCGTCATCGCGGACGTGTCGCCCGACTCGGGCAAGGCCGCGGCCGACGAGGTCGGCGGGCTCTTCGTCCAGGTGGACGTGACCGACGAGGAGCAGGTCAAAGCCCTGTTCCAGACGACGGTCGACACCTACGGCTCTGTCGATGTCGCGTTCAACAACGCCGGCATCTCGCCGCCCGACGACGACTCGATCCTGAAGACGGGCATCGAGGCGTGGCAGCGGGTCCAGCAGGTCAACCTGACCTCGGTGTACCTGTGCTGCAAGTACGTGCTGCCGCACATGCTGGAGCAGGGCAAGGGCTCGATCATCAACACGGCCTCGTTCGTCGCGGTGATGGGCGCGGCCACGTCGCAGATCTCGTACAGCGCGTCCAAGGGCGGCGTGCTCGCGATGAGCCGCGAGCTGGGTGTCGAGTTCGCACGCAAGGGCATCCGCGTCAACGCGCTGTGCCCGGGACCGGTGAACACCCCGCTGCTGCAAGAGCTTTTCGCGAAGGACCCGGAGCGCGCGGCCCGTCGCCTGGTGCACGTTCCGCTCGGCCGGTTCGCGGAGCCGTCCGAGATCGCGGCGGCCGTCGCGTTCCTGGCCAGCGACGACGCCTCGTTCATCACCGCGTCGCAGTTCCTGGTCGACGGCGGCATCGCGGGCGCGTACGTCACGCCCATCGACTGACGGCCGCTATTGGAGGCTCGGGGGTGCGAGGTCCGCGGCGTGGCGGAGCGCGTTGAGGCGCTTGCGGTCGGCCGTGAGCTTGTTCTCCCGGGCCCTCAGTGACCAGGTCGCGATCTGGGCGCTGAGTAGCGCGCCCGCGGCGAATCCGATGGTGCCGACGAGCAGCAGAAGTGGCGTCGTGATGGTCATGGGACCAGGTTCGGGCCTGGTTCAGCGTGTTGGCCCTGCCGGAAGCTAGCGGTTTTCGTTAGTTTCCTGCGTATGACCCAGTGGCAGGCGGCGCGCTGGGCCGAAACGGTGCGCGCCGGGCTCAAGGCGCGTGGCCTTTCGCTCGACGAGGCCGCGCGGCAGATCGGCGTGCCGACGTCCACCCTGCGCAGCTGGATCGAGCACCGCCACGCGCCCAAGGTGACCATTTTCGACCACTGGACCGCGCTGGCCAAGGTCACCGGGCTTGGCGAGGCCGAGCTGTTGCAGGCGGCCGGGGTGCTGCCCGACTCGCTGACCTCGAGCATTCACCTCGCACAGGCGACGAAGTCGTTGCGTGACGGGATCGAAGAAGCGGGACGGTTCCTGCGCCGGGCCGATTCGCTGGTGTCTTCGTCGTCGATGAGCCAGGTGATCAACGAGCTGTCGGCGTCGCGCATCGACTGGGAACTCCGCATGCGCACGGCGAACCGCGGCGTGGACGTCCCGCTCACCCTGCACCATTACGTCGGCGTGGTGCCGCCGGCCGACCTCCAGCTGTCCGACGAAGAGGCACGCGACCTGATCGAGCGTGACGTACTCGGTCACCTGTGGCGCCCGCTCGGGCTGTATTGGCGGCGGCTGATGGTGCATGACTGGGCGGACCCGCCACGCCTGATCATCCAAGTGGCGGAACAGGAATCGACGCATCCGCCGTCGACCTCGCTGCCGGTGGTGGACGCGCCACCGATGATCGTTTTCGCCCCGGTCTGGGGTTACGGCTACCTGATGGGCTCACTGATCGCGGACGCGCTCGGCTTCGGCAACGTCGATTTCCGCTACTTCGGCATGCCGGATTCCCTCGAGGAGCGCCTGGAATGGGTGGGCCGCGAGCTGGCCGACGTCTCGCCGCGCTTCGTGAAAGCCGTGCCACCGACCATGTTCCGCCAAGGCCTGCGTGTCACGACCGAGGGCTACCTCCCGATCTGCATCAGCTACGGCCCCCGCATGCGCGAGCACGCCGTACGGGTTTACCGCGACGTTCTGCTGCCGGACTCGGACGTCGCCATCCGGGAGAACGATGCGCTTCGCGAGCAGATCGTGGCGGGCCTGCCGTCGCGCATCGACGTCCGCATCGACGACGCGGACGTGGTCGACGGGGACACGGTGAACCGCCACAAGATCAACGACACGGTCGCGTGGCTGTCCGAGCAGATCGTCGAGCATCTGCTGCTCGGATCGGGGCTGCCGCCGGTACCGCTGGGCGGGCCGTTGCGGCAGCTGGTGCTGCCGTCGGGACGCGTGCAACGGCCACCCAAGCTGGCGAGCACCGTGGCCTTCGGGAGGTCGTGACCATTCACTCGTCCCAGTGGTCGGGATTGTGGTGCGGGTCACTTGGTTGTAGATCTTGGTCAGCGGTGGCCGCTCGGCCCCGACGACCAGGAGGTTTCGCGGTGACCCGTCAGATGAGCTCGGCCATGCAGGAATGCATCGACATGTGCAACCAGTGCCATGAGATGTGCGAGCAGATGATGTCCAGCTGCATGGAAATGGGCATGGCCAGGATGGGCATGATGATGGTCTCGTGCGCCGACATGTCCCGCATGTGCGCGGACATGATGATGCGCTGCTCGTCCATGAAGGCCGACCTCGACATGATGCGCATGTGCGCCAAGATGTGCGGCCTCGCCGCGCAGATGATGCGCATGTGCGCCGACGAGTGCATGAAGACCGACGACCCCGAGATGCACGACGCCGCCGCGATGATGATGCGCTGCGCCGACCTCTGCGGCACCATCACCGCTGAAATGATGATGGACGCCTAGCCGGACTCGTGAGTGTTGCCGACGGTTATTTGAGGGGAAGCGCAAACGTGGCGTGCTTCGGATAGGCCGTCGGGGTCTTCGTTTCGTGAGGCTCGGACGGGTCGCGAGTGGTGACTCTGCTGCGTCCAGCGGGGCAGAGTCACCACTCGCGCATGCCCTTTCGCGCCTGAACGAGGGGTTCCCCTGCTCACGACGCCACGGTTGGGTTTCCGGGCAAATAGAACCCAATGCCGGGTAGTTAAGGCTTGGCCTGGTCTGTCAAGCGACGCGCGAAACCCGACTTTGGGCTATCCAGTTGCCCAAACTCGGGTTTCGCGAAGATCAACTTCTTGGATGACGCGGATCGCACCCGAGTGTCTCACTTTGTCGTATTCGCCGATGGAACGAACGGGGCTTATGTGTAGCTCAGCGTTGCAAACGTGGCGTTTGTGCGTTCGACCGACCCGCGCGGCATTCGGGGGACGGAGTCTTGCCCCTCGTCCCCGGTCTTTGACTGCCCGGCATTGGGTTGGAACCGCCCGCAACGCTTACGACCCTCTGAGGCTTTCGAGGTGGCGGCGTAGCGCGGCGACCATGGTGTCGCTGTCGAGCAGGTCCGGTTGCAGCACCGCGTTCATGGAGAGCCCGTCGATCAACGCGATCAGGCGGACGGCCTCCAGATCGACGTCGAGGCCTTTGCCTGCTTCGGTGAGTACGCGGGTGATCAGCCTGCGAAGCCCTTCGAACTGTTCGCGCGCGTAGGGCTGGAGGTCTGGCCGGGTGCGCGCGGCGGTGGTGAACGCCAGCCAGACGACGGCCTCGTCGCGCCGCTCCTTGTCAAGCGGGAGCAGCTCGCTGAGCAGCTTGAGGGTGGTCGCGGCGCGGTCGATCCGGTCGCGGTCCTCGCCGAGCAGCAGCTCCGCGTGCGCGAGGATCCGCTGCGTGATCCGCTCGCCGATCTCCCGCATCGCGAAGATCATCATCTCCGCGTGGTTGGTGAAGTAGTGCCGGATCGAGCCGATGGCCAGCCCGGCTTCCTCGGCGACATTGCGCAGCGACGCGTGCTCGACACCGTCGCGGGAGACGACGCGGAACACCGCCTCGATCACGGCGGTGCGGCGCGACTCCGGATCGACGATCTTCGGCATGCCGGCCTTTATAGCATGGTCGTGCTAATTTATTTGGCACAGTCGTGCTACCAAGGGGGAAGTCCGTGGGGTTCTGGTCGATCGCCGCCATCGTCGTGGTGGTCATCGTGGTCATCGTCAAGCGCCTGATCGGCGAGCCGCTCAACGCGCGTGACCTGGTCATTCCACCGCTGGTGCTGATCGGCATCGGTGTCTGGAGCCTGCGGAAGATCGAGCTCACCGGGCTGGACATCGCGTGGCTGGCGGGCGGCTCGGCACTCGGCCTTGGCATGGGTGCGCTGCGCGGGACGACGTTGCGGCTGTTCGCCAAGGACGGCGTGCTCTGGCAGCGCTATACCGGGTGGACGTTCGGGGTGTGGGTGCTGTCGATCGCGGTGAACGGCGGCTTCGGGTTCCTCGCGGTCGCGGGCGGGATGCACACCGACGCCAGGCCGATGCCGCTGTCGATCGGGATCAGCCTGCTCGGGGAGATGGTGGTGGTCGGGCTGCGCGCGCTGCGAACCGGAGTGCCGTTCGCTCCGGAGCGTAAGTCGGTGCTCGGCCGGAGGTGACGCTCAACGCCACTGTCCTGTTTCCGGAGTCCAGGCGACGGATGTGTTCGCCGCGACGACAAGTGGGTCGGCGAATCGGACCACGGCGGAGAGAACGTCATCAAAGGACTCGGGCAGGTGGTCGCCATCGCTGCCGAGCCGCTGCCGGAAGGCGCGGTAGGTGGATTGCCGCATGGTCGCGAGTTGTCCGACGGTCGACGACAACGGCTTGAGTTCTACCGCGCGATGCGCGGTTGTGGCGAGCAGCGCGGCACGTACGGCGGAATGCGTGAGCGGATGGTTGTTCGTGAGCGTGTAGATGTCGGCGTAGTCGCGCACCCTCGTATTGGCTTCACCCAGCGCGATCGCGGTGCTGATCTTCTCGGCGAGCACGGTCTCGACGGGATATCCGAGAAGTTTCACCGCGGGCCGCTCTGGCCGTTGCGAAGGCAGTTCGATCAATCGGGGCTCGGGGGTGACCGGGTCGCCCACGTTGACGTCGAGCTTGAGCTTCACCGTGGCGGTCGAGACCAGGCAGTTCATGCTGACGCGTACGCCGGTATAGATCGCGTCGTCGCGAATGGACTGAGTGGTGATGCTGTCGGTCAGATACTCGACCCCGTCGTCGTGGACCATTCCGGCGATGTCGCGAACACGGGCGGCGATGGTGGCTTCGTCGTTCGCGAGCTGTCGCGCGAGCAGGTCCGCGTCGGCGGTGGGGCGGCGGGCATTGAATACGGACAGCAGCATGCCGCCCTTGAGCACGAACTTCGTGCCGTAGGGCGAAGCGGTCATGCGCGCGAGCCAGCCCTCCAGCACGTAGAGGGTCAGCAGTTCCTGGGTGGTGCGCTTTCCCGGCGAGCGCGGTTCTGGAGATCCAGATACGCGCGACCGCCCGGGGTCGCTTTGGTCGGGCGGTTCATCCGGCGCTCGCGATGTCGAGTGCGGTGCGGACCGGGCCGAGGACGTCCAGGGCCCTGGCGAAGTCGAGAACTTCACCGGGCCGGGCATCTCGGCGGCGCACGTAGCGTTGCAGTGCCGCGAACGCGAGCGGCTCGCCGAGTGTGTGACGGAGCCGCATGAGATCGACGACGGTTCGATGCGCGTTGTAGACGCGCACGGTTTCACCGGGTGCCGCTTCAATGGTGGACAGGCCGAGCCCGAACGTGGCGGTGTCGAAACGGAACACCTGTGTCGGCGGGTGGTCGATGGTGGGAGTGCGGCGCGGGCGCGGAACGGCGACTTGCACCGCTGGCGGTATCTCGTTGGTCAGGTCGTGGACCGCCAGTGCGGAGACGCAGCAGACGACCGCCACCGGTGACCGATAGGCGACGGCGAGCAGGTCCGGCCAGTCGGGTGTGGGCGCGTCGGCTCGCCGGAAGACGCCGCGTGACAGTTCCAGGATCTCCCCGCGATCCCTCAACTTGTAGAGGTCTCGCGGATGCAGGCCTGACGCGCGCGCACTCTGCGTCGTAAAGGTGGGCGGGAGATCACCCACGGTGACGTTCATGGATAAAAGTGTCGCCACTATTGTGGTTAATGGCAACACTCTTATCCAAGTTGACCCCGATTGTGTGTTGCTCGGCCGGAGGTGACCGACGCTTGTGGCGTTGGCGGCACTCAGGTAGACGGCTTCGGCCCAGGCCAGGTACGGTGCGGGCAAGTCAACTGCATATCGGGCCGTTCGAGCAGGAGCGGGAGAGTCCCACGAGGTCAGTGGGACACCGAAGGAGCAAACTCCCCGGAATCTCTCAGGTAACCACTACCGCTCCCCGCGAGGCCACTCTGGAAAGCAGGCGCGATCGGAGCGCCTCACCCAAGGTGAAAGCTGGACGTGTTTTTTCAAGCACGGACAGTGAAACTCTCAGGTGCCATGACAGAGGGGGAGTTCCCAGCGCACGGGTCTATCCGTCGCCAGAACCGAGGAGCTCCCCTGACCAGTACGACTTTCGACGCCCGCCACATCGGCCCGTCCGAGCCGGAACAGGCCAAGATGCTCGCCGAGGTCGGCTACAACAGCCTCGACGCACTCGCGGAAGCGGCCGTCCCGACTGCCATTCGCATCACCGAGGACCTCGATCTGCCCGAGGCCGCGTCCGAGGAGGACGCCACCGCCGAGCTGCGTGCGCTCGCCGCGCGCAACCGCCCGATGACGCAGATGATCGGGCTCGGGTACTCCGACACCGTGACGCCGCCGGTGATCCGGCGCAACGTGCTCGAAAGCCCCGCCTGGTACACGGCGTACACGCCCTACCAGCCGGAAATCTCGCAGGGACGCCTCGAGGCGCTGCTCAACTTCCAGACGATGGTCGCCGAGCTGACCGGGCTGACCACGGCGAACGCGTCGATGCTCGACGAGTCGACCGCCGTCGCCGAGGCCGTCTCCCTCATGCGCCGCGTCTCCAAGAGCAAGTCCAACACGGTCGTCGTCGACGCCGAGTGCCTGCCGCAGACCATCGCGGTGGTCAAGACGCGCGCCGAGGCCGTCGGCATCGAGGTCGAGGTGCGTGACCTGCTGACCGGGCTGCCCGAGGAGTTCTTCGGTGTCGTCGTCCAGTACCCCGGCGCGTCCGGTGTGCTGCGTGGCGCTGGTTTCTACAACGCCATCTCCGAGTCCGCGAAGGCCGCCGGCGCGCTGTACACCGTCGCCGCCGACCTGCTCGCGCTGACGCTGATCACCTCGCCGGGTGAGTTCGGCGCCGACATCGCCGCCGGTTCGACGCAGCGTTTCGGTGTCCCGCTCGGCTACGGCGGCCCGCACGCCGGGTTCCTCGCCGTCCGCGCCGGGCTTGAGCGCTCGCTGCCGGGCCGCCTGGTCGGCGTGTCCGTCGACGCCGATGGCAACCCCGCCTACCGGCTCGCGCTGCAGACCCGTGAGCAGCACATTCGCCGCGAGAAGGCGACCTCCAACATCTGCACCGCGCAGGTACTCCCGGCCGTCCTCGCCGGGATGTACGCGGTCTACCACGGCCCCGACGGCCTCAAGCGCATCGCGACCCGCGTGCACGGTCACGCCGCTTCGCTGGCCAAGGCGCTCGGTGACGCCGTCGTGCACGAGGGCTTCTTCGACACGATCGTCGTGCGCGGCGACGCCAACGAGATCCACCGCAAGGCCCGTGAGCTGGGCATCAACCTCGGGCATGTCGACGACGGCCACGTCCGCGTCGCCTGCGACGAGCTGACCACCGAAGCGATCCTCGTCAAGGTGCTGCGCGCGTTCGGTGTCGAAGCCGGGCTCGAAAAGGCCACCGCGCTCCCGTCCGGGATCGTCCGCGAGAGCGAGTACCTGACCCACGAGGTCTTCCACTCGCACCGCTCCGAGACGGCCATGCTGCGCTACCTGCGCGGACTGTCCGATCAGGACTACGCACTCGACCGCGGCATGATCCCGCTCGGCTCGTGCACGATGAAGCTCAACGCCACCACCGAGATGGAGCCGATCAGCTGGCGCGAGTTCGCGGGCATCCACCCGTTCGCGCCGGTCGAGGACGCCGAGGGCTACCACGTGCTCGTCGAGCAGCTCGCGGGCTGGCTCGCCGAGGTCACCGGCTATGACAAGGTCTCGCTGCAGCCGAACGCGGGCAGCCAGGGTGAGCTCGCCGGCCTGCTCGCCATCCGCGCGTACCACCGCGCCAACGGCCAGCCCGAGCGCGAGATCTGCCTGATCCCGTCGTCCGCGCACGGCACCAACGCGGCCTCCGCTGTGCTCGCCGGCATGCGCGTGGTCGTGGTCAAGTGCACCGACGAGGGCAACGTCGACCTCGACGACCTGAAGTCCAAAGTGGACCAGTACCAGGACACGCTGTCCGCGATCATGGTCACCTACCCGTCGACGCACGGCGTGTACGAGAACGACATCGCCGACCTCGCCAAGCTCGTGCACGACGCGGGCGGCCAGGTCTACGTGGACGGCGCGAACCTCAACGCGCTGCTCGGGCTCGCCAAGCCGGGTGAGTTCGGCGGCGACGTCTCGCACCTGAACCTGCACAAGACCTTCTGCATCCCGCACGGCGGTGGCGGCCCCGGCGTCGGCCCGGTCGCGGTGCGCGCGCACCTCGCGCCGTTCCTGCCGAACCACCCGCTCAACGGCGGCGCCGGCCCGGAGACCGGCGTCGGCCCGATCTCGGGCGCGCCGTACGGCTCGGCGTCGATCCTGCCGATCTCGTGGGCCTACGTCCGCATGATGGGCGCGCCGGGCCTGACCGCGGCCACCAAGGTCGCCGTGCTCGCCGCGAACTACGTCGCCGCGCGCCTCGGCCAGCACTTCCCGGTGCTCTACACCGGCCAGGACGGCCTGGTCGCGCACGAGTGCATCCTCGACCTGCGCGGCATCACCAAGGAGACCGGCGTGACGGTCGACGACGTCGCGAAGCGCCTGATCGACTACGGCTTCCACGCCCCGACCATGTCCTTCCCGGTCGCCGGCACGCTCATGGTCGAGCCGACCGAGAGCGAGGACCTCGGCGAGATCGACCGGTTCTGCGACGCGATGATCGCCATCCGCCGTGAGATCGACGCGGTCGCGCAGGGCCGGTGGACCCCGGAGGACAGCCCGCTGCGCCACGCCCCGCACACCGCCGAGACGCTGGTCGGCGAGTGGAACCTGCCGTATGACCGCGACCTCGCCGTCTATCCGGCGGGGGTTTCCCGCAAACATAAGTACTGGCCGCCGGTGCGCCGCATCGACGGGGCGCGCGGTGACCGTAATCTTGTCTGCTCCTGCCCGCCCCTCAACGCTTACGAAGGTCAGTGATGTCGAAGGAATCGCCCCTGTACGCGGTCCACAAAGGACTGGGTGCGCTGTTCACCGACTTCGCGGGCTGGTCGATGCCCGTCCGGTACTCCAGTGAGCTGGCCGAGCACAAGGCCGTCCGCGAGGCCGCCGGGCTGTTCGACCTCTCGCACATGGCCGAGATCGAGGTGACCGGGCCGCAGGCCGCGGCCGCGCTCGACTACGCGCTGGTCGGCAACCTGTCCGGCGTCAAGCCCGGCAAGGCCCGCTACACGATGATGTGCAACCCCGACGCCGGCGTGCTCGACGACCTGGTCGTCTACCGCCTCGATGACGAGAAGTTCCTGGTCGTCGCGAACGCGGGTAACGCCGGTGCCGTCGCGGCGGCACTGACCGAGCGTGCGGCCGAGTTCGACGCCGTGGTCACCGACAAGTCCGATGACATCGCGCTGATCGCCATCCAGGGTCCGAAGGCCGTGGAGATCCTGCGCTCGGTCACCGAGTCCGACCTGGACTCGCTGAAGTACTACGCGAGCTACCCGGCCGTCGTGAAGGGCCACGACGTGCTGCTCGCGCGCACCGGCTACACCGGCGAGGACGGCTTCGAGCTGTACGTCGCCGCGGCCGAGGCGCCCGCGGTGTGGGCGCTGCTGACCGAGGCAGGCGAGCCGCACGGACTGCTCCCGGCAGGCCTCGCCTGCCGCGACACGCTGCGTCTCGAAGCCGGAATGCCGTTGTACGGCAACGAACTGAGCGCCGACCTGTGCCCGTACGAAGCCGGTCTCGGCCGGGTCGTCAAGCTCGACAAGCCCGGCGACTTCGTCGGCCGGAAGGCCCTCGAGGTGTGGTCCGTGATGCCCGTGCCGCGCATCAGGGTGGGGCTCAAGGGCACCGGCCGACGCGCCCCGCGTCACGGTTACAAGATCGTGGACAATGATGGCAACGAGATCGGGGAGATCACCAGCGGCGCGCTGTCGCCGACGCTGGGCTACCCGATCGCGATGGCCTATGTGGACATCGCGCACACCGAGCCAGGCACCCAGCTCTCCGTCGACATCCGCGGCAAGATCGAGACCGTCGAGGTCGTCGCGCTGCCCTTCTACAAGAGGTCCTGACATGACGATTCCCGAGAACCTGTCCTACACCAAGGAACACGAGTGGATCAGCGTCGACGGTGACGTCGCGACGATCGGCATCACCGCTTTCGCCGCCGAGTCGCTCGGTGACATCGTGTTCGTCGAGCTGCCGAAGGTCGGCGAGACGATCACCGCTGGCGAGCCGTTCGGCGAGGTGGAATCGACCAAATCGGTCAGCGAGCTCTACGCGCCGGTCACCGGCGAGGTCGTGGAAGTGAACGAGGCCACTTCTGACGCACCCGAGGTGATCAACGAAGACCCGTTCGACAAGGGTTGGCTGCTGAAGGTGCGCGCCACGGACGTGCCCGAGCTGCTCGACGCCGCCGCGTACGCCGCGCTGACCCAGGAGGACTGACCACATGACGTTGTTCAACGCCCCGCTCGCCGAGGCCGACCCGGAGGTCGCCGCGGCGGTCAAGGCCGAGCTGACCCGTCAGCAGTCCACGCTGGAAATGATCGCGTCCGAGAACTTCACCCCGGTGAGCGTGCTCGAGGCGCAGGGCTCGGTGCTGACCAACAAGTACGCCGAGGGCTACCCCGGCCGCCGCTACTACGGCGGCTGCGAGCACGTCGACGTCGTCGAGCAGCTCGCGATCGACCGCGCGAAGGCGCTGTTCGGCGCCGAGCACGTCAACGTGCAGCCGCACTCGGGCGCGCAGGCCAACGCGGCCGCGATGTTCGCCGTGCTCAAGCCGGGCGACACCATCCTGGGGCTCGACCTCGCGCACGGCGGGCACCTGACGCACGGCATGAAAATCAACTTCTCGGGCAAGCTCTACAACGTCGTGGCCTACCACGTCGACAAAGAGACAGGCATCGTCGACCTCGCCGAGATCGAGCGCCTCGCGGTCGAGCACAAGCCGAAGCTGATCATCGCGGGCTGGTCCGCGTACCCGCGTCAGCTCGACTTCGCCGAGTTCCGCCGCATCGCGGACCTGGTCGAGGCCAAGCTCATGGTCGACATGGCGCACTTCGCCGGTCTGGTCGCGGCCGGGCTGCACCCCTCGCCGGTGCCGCACGCCGACATCGTCACCACGACCACGCACAAGACACTCGGTGGCCCGCGCGGCGGCCTGATCTTCTGCAAGCAGGAGCTGGCGAAGAAGATCAACTCGGCCGTCTTCCCCGGTCAGCAGGGTGGCCCGCTGGAGCACGTGATCGCGGCCAAGGCCGTCGCGCTGAAGTTCGCGGCGACCGAGGAGTTCCGCGAGCGCCAGGCGCGCACGCTGGAAGGCTCGCGCATTCTCGCCGAGCGTCTGTCGCGTTTGGACTGCGCCGACGCCGGTGTCCGGGTGCTGACCGGTGGCACCGATGTGCACCTGGTGCTGGTCGACCTGGTCAAGTCCACTCTGGACGGTCAGCAGGCCGAGGACCGGCTGCACTCGGTCGGCATCACGGTCAACCGCAACGCCGTCCCGTTCGACCCGCGCCCGCCGATGATCACCTCCGGCCTGCGGATCGGCACCCCGGCGCTGGCCACCCGCGGCTTCGAGGCGGAGGACTTCACCGAGGTCGCGGACATCATCGCGGAGGCGCTGAAGCCGACCCTCGACGAGGCCACGCAGGCCGCGTTGCGTGCCCGCGTCGAGCTGCTGGCCAAGAAGCACCCGCTGTACGCGGGGCTTTCGTGACCGCGCCCGACGGCAGGAAGCTGTTGCGGCTGGAAGTCCGCAACAGTGAGACGCCGATCGAGAAGAAGCCGCCGTGGATCAAGACCAAGGCGCGGATGGGGCCCGAGTTCACCGAACTCAAGGGTCTCGTCCGGCGCGAGGGTCTGCACACGGTGTGCGAGGAGGCGGGCTGCCCCAACATCTACGAATGCTGGGAAGACCGCGAGGCCACCTTCCTGATCGGTGGCAGCCAGTGCACCCGGCGTTGCGATTTCTGCCAGATTGACACGGGTAAGCCCGCTGAGCTGGATCGGACCGAGCCGCGCAAGGTGGCGGAGTCGGTCCAGGCGATGGGGCTGCGCTACTCGACGGTGACTGGTGTGGCGCGTGATGATCTGGACGACGGTGGCGCGTGGTTGTACGCGGAGACCGTCCGGCAGATTCACGAGCTGAACCCGGGTACCGGTGTCGAGCTGCTGATCCCGGACTTCAACGCCGAGCCTGACCAGCTGGCTGAGGTGTTCTCGTCACGTCCCGAGGTGCTGGCGCACAACGTGGAGACGGTGCCGCGGATCTTCAAGCGCATCCGTCCCGGCTTCCGGTACGCCCGGTCGTTGTCGGTGATCACGGCCGCCCGTGAGGCCGGCCTGGTGACCAAGTCCAACCTGATCCTGGGGATGGGTGAGACCCCCGACGAGGTCGCCCCGGCCATGCAGGACCTGGTCGACGCGGGCTGCGAGATCTTGACGATCACGCAGTACCTGCGGCCGTCACCCCGCCACCACCCGGTCGACCGCTGGGTCAAGCCGGAGGAGTTCGTCGAGCACTCGAAGGCCGCCGAGGCCATGGGCTTCGCCGGTGTGATGGCCGGGCCATTGGTCCGTTCGTCGTATCGCGCGGGCCGGTTGTTCGCGCAGACTAAACAGCATCGCGGTGAAGAGCTGCCGGAAAACCTGGCCCATCTGGCCGCCCAGGGACCGGCCGCCCAAGAAGCCAGCTCTTTGCTGGCCAGATAGGAAAGCTGTTCAATGGCGATCAGCGTCTTCGACCTCTTTTCCATCGGCATCGGGCCGTCCAGTTCCCACACGGTCGGCCCGATGCGGGCGGCTCGCACTTTTGTGGACGGTCTCGAGGACCTGAGCAGCGTGGCCAGGGTCCAGTCCGAGCTGTTCGGCTCGCTCGGCGCGACCGGTTTCGGGCACGGCAGCGACAAGGCCGTGCTGCTCGGCCTCTCCGGCGAGCGGCCGGAGGCCATCGACACCGACACCGTGCCTGCCAAGATCGCCGCCGTGCGGGAGACCGGGCGGCTCCTGCTCGGCGGCTCTCACGAGATCGTGTTCGTCGAGGACACCGACCTCACGATGCACCGCCGCAAGTCACTGCCCGCGCACCCGAACGGCATGATCTTCCGTGCCTTCGACGCTTCGGGTGCCCTGCTGCGCGAGCGGACGTACTACTCGGTCGGCGGCGGTTTCGTCCGCGACGAGTCGTACGAAACGGACACCGTGGTCGTCGAGGACAGCACGGCGCTGGAATTCCCGTTCCGGACCGGCGCCGACCTGCTCAAGCATTGCGCCGACACGGGCCTGCCGATCAGCGAGATCATGATGCGCAACGAGCTCGCGTGGCGCACCCGCGAGGAGGTCCGCAGCGGCCTGCTCGACATCTGGCAGGTCATGGTCGACTGCGTGAACGCCGGCTGCGAGCACGACGGCGTGCTGCCCGGCGGGCTCAAGGTGCCGCGGCGTGCCCGTGCCTTGCACGAGAAGCTGCTCGCCGAGGACGGCCTCGACGACCCGCTGTACGCGATGGACTGGGTCAGCCTCTACGCGCTGGCCGTCAACGAGGAGAACGCCGCAGGCGGCCGCGTCGTCACCGCGCCGACCAACGGCGCGGCGGGCATCATCCCCGCGGTCCTGCACTACTACCAGCGCTTCATGCGCGGCGCGAACGACGACGGCGTGGTCACCTTCCTGCTCACCGCGGCCGCGATCGGCTCGATCCTGAAGCAGACCGGTTCGATCTCCGGTGCCGAGGTCGGCTGCCAGGGCGAGGTCGGCTCGGCCTCGGCGATGGCGGCGGCCGGCTTGACCGAGCTGCTCGGCGGCTCACCCAGGCAGGTCGAGAACGCGGCCGAGATCGGCGTCGAGCACCACCTCGGCCTGACCTGCGACCCCGTCGGCGGCCTGGTCCAGATCCCCTGCATCGAGCGCAACGCGGTCGGCGCCTCCAAGGCGATCCACGCGGCGCGGATGGCGATGCGCGGCGACGGCAGCCACGTCGTCACCCTGGACAAGGCCATCAAGACCATGCGCGAGACCGGCGCCGACATGAGCGTCAAGTACAAGGAGACGGCACGCGGCGGCCTCGCCGTGAACGTGATCGAGTGCTGAGAGCCTAAGCTGGCTGTGTGGAAGCGCCCGTGGCCAATGCCGGTGAGGCGTTGTTCCGGCCGGTGCGCGCGGGCAACGCCTTCGAAGAGACCGTCGAACGCCTGCTCCAGGCGATCCGTCTCGGCGTGGTCGGAGCCGGGGAGCGGCTGCCCTCCGAGCGCGAGCTCGCGGAGCGCCTCGGCGTCAGCCGGGTAACTTTGCGCGAGGCGATCCGGGCGCTTTCGGACGCGGGCTATGTCGAGTCCCGGCGTGGCCGTTACGGCGGGACGTTCGTCAACGAGACCCTGCCCGCGCCTGGCGGCGACGGCCGCAAGATGGACCCAGCGGCCGTCGAAGACGCTTTGTGCTTGCGCTACGTGCTGGAGACGGGCGCCGCCGAGGCCGCCGCCGCGCGGTCGTTGACCCCTGCCGACCGGCAGCACCTTACGGCGACTTTGGCTGAGGCCTGCTCGTCGGACCTGGACGACTACCGGCGCAAGGACTCACGTCTGCATCTGGCGATCGCGGAGGTCACAGCCTCGGGCTCGCTGACCACGGCGATGGCCGACGTGCGAATGCGGATCAACCAGCTGCTCGACCAGATCCCCTTGCTGGAGCCGAACCTCGAGCACTCGAACGCCCAGCATGAGGCCATCGTCGACGCGATACTCGCGGGCAACGCTGCGGCCGCCCGCCAAGCCATGGCCGAGCACATCGAGGGCACTGCCTCCCTGCTCAGGGCGTTCTTGGCCTAGGAAAAAAATCCCAATGCGGCTTTGGTCAGCTTTGAGCTGACGAATGCCGCATTGGCGTGCTGAAACCTGACGAATGCCGCATTGGGATTTTTTTCCTGCTTGGGGGAGGTGCCGGGGCTCTGTCGCTGGCCTGGATTCGAGGCTTGGCTGGGTTTTTCTGCCGCTGGAGCGGTGGGTGGGCGGCTCGCTCTGGGTTTGGGGCTGCCTGGATCCAAGCCGACAAACCCAAACCCCAAGGCGGCTAGCAGGACCCCGGGGTGACTTCGGTCAGGGTCGCCAGCAGGGTCGCGAGGGTGGCGGAGAAGGCGTGTTTCGCCGGGGCCGCGTAGCCGACGATGATACCGCCTTCGCGGTCGCCTTGGTTGATCCAGTGCGGGCCGAGTACTTCCAGGTCCAGCGAACGGCGCCGGGCCTCGGCGAGTATCTCGTCTTCGCACCCGAGCCGGATCACCAGCTGCAGACCGGCAGAAATGCCTTGTACGGCAAGGTGTTCCGGCAAGGCAGCGACGAGCTGGTCGCGGCGGCGGCGGTACTCCGTGCGGCAGCGGCGGACGTGCTGGTCGTACGCGCCAGATTCGAGCAGTTCGGCGAGCACCAGTTGATCGACCACCGATGGGCGGGCGCCCGACGCCGACATCGCCGCGAAGACCGGGTCTACCAAGGAAGCCGGGAGCACGAGCCAGGACAGGCGCAATGCCGGGGCGAGTGTCTTGCTCGCGGTGCCCGCGTAGACCACGCGTTCCGGGGCGAGTGCTTGCAGCGCGCCGACTTGCTGGCGGTCGAAGCGGAACTCGCCGTCGTAGTCGTCCTCGATGATCATCGCGCCGGAACGGACGAGGGCCGTCCGGCGGGACGGTGCCAGTGTCACGCCGAGTGGGTAGTGGTGCGCGGGGGTGACCATTACCGCTGGACTGTCTACTTTGGATACCTGAAGGCCGTCGTCGTCGACGGGCACGCCGACGACGCGCTGGCCCGCTGCCGCCGCGATGTCGCGGAACATCCACATCGACGGGTCTTCGAAGGCCAGTTCGGCGCTGCCCAGGTCGAGCAAAGCCCGGCTCAGCACCGAAATCGCGTGCGTGAACCCGGCGCAGACCAGGATCCGGCCGGGATCGGCGAGCACGCCGCGGCTCCGCCCGAGATATCGGGCGAGCGCCTCGCGCAGCGCGAGTGTCCCGTGAGGTTCGGAGTAGCCGAACACCTCGCCCGGCGCGTGCTGCATGACGCGGCGGGTCGCGGATGACCAGGCGTCGCGGGGGAAGGCGGACAGGTCCGGCTGGCCGGGGCGCAAGGTCCAGCGCGACGCCGGTTCGGTCGCGGGCCGCGAAGGTGACGGATGTGGCCGGGTGCCGGCGGTGGTGACGCGGGTCGGTGCGCCTTGGCTGGTCAGGAGGTAGCCTTCGGCGGCGAGGTCGGCGTAGACCCTGGTCACCGTGCCGCGGGCGATGCCGAGGTCGTGGGCGAGCGCGCGTGTCGATGGCACCGCCGCACCCGGCTGCCAGCGGCCGTCGCGGATCGCCGCGCGGATGGCGTCGGCCAGGCTCTGCCGCCCCTCGCCCGGTGACCAGCCGAGGTGGACGTCGAGCGAACTGGACCACGGATCTGCCATGGAACTGGACCATACTCGTGTGCCAGTTTCGCGTAGCGTGGATCTTGTGAACAAGCGAATCCAACTCACTCCGGGGACCCCTGGCCCCTACAAGGCCATGCTCGCGCTCAACTCCGAAGTCCACGCCTACGCCGAAAACGCCGGGCTCGGCAAGCTGACGGTCGAGCTCGTGAAGCTACGGGCGTCGCAGATCAACGGCTGCGCGTTCTGCCTCGACATGCACAGTCACGAGACGCTCAAACTCGGCGAGGACCCGCGCCGCATCTTCGTGCTCGATGCCTGGCGCGAGACCGAACTCTTCAGTGCCGAAGAGCGCGCGGCGCTCGCGCTGACCGAGGAGATCACCCGGATCGGAGAGACGCAAAGTGTCTCCGACGCGGTCTATGCTGAGGCGACTTCGGTGCTGACGGAGGACCAGTACCGGGCCGTCGCGTGGTTGGCCGTGGTCATCAACTCGTTCAACCGGCTCTCCGTGACCAGTCACAAACCCTTGCCCCGGAAGGCTTAGATGAACCAGCTTCGCGCTCTGCACGTTCCAGGCAGCCCGCTCATCCTGCCGAACGCCTGGGACGCCGATTCGGCACGCCTCGTGGAAGCGGCCGGTTTCCCTGTCGTGGCAACGAGTTCCGCCGCCGTCGCCGCCGTGCTCGGCTACGAGGACGGTCACGACGCGCCCGCGGACGAGATGTTCGCCGCAGCGCGCCGGATCGCGCGGGCGGTCGCGGTGCCGGTGACCGTGGACGCCGAGGGCGGCTATGGGCTGACCGGCGCGGAGCTCGCTGAACGGCTCAAGGACGCCGGTGCGGCTGGGCTGAACTTCGAGGACACCGACCACGAGGGCAGCGGGCTCGTCGAGACCGCCACCCAGGCCGAGCGGATCGCCGCGCTGCGTGCGGCGTCGCCCGAGCTGGTCATCAACGCCCGCATCGATGTGTTCCTCGGTGCGGAAGACGAGAGCGCGGTGCTGGACGCGGCGATCGAGCGCGCGCGAGCGTACATCGAGGCGGGCGCGGACTGTGTCTACCCGATCCTCGCCAAGTCGCCCGAGGTGCTCGGCGCGTTCGTCAAGGCGGTCAGCCCGGCGGCGGTCAACGCGACGTACCGGCCGGGCGCTCCGGACTTCACCGAGCTGGCGAAACTGGGGATCGCGCGGATCTCGCTCGGCGGCGGGCTGTGGCATGCCGCGCAAGGTTTCTTGAAGAACACGCTCGCCGAACTCGCGGACGGCAAGCTTCCGTACTGACGAACAAAGCGGGGCCCTCGACAACCGCCCGGTGTGTCGAGGGCCCCGCCATGCACCGCGGGAGCTAGGTCGTGTTTCTCGGATCAGGCACGCGATGGCCGCGCCCAGGTCGTCCCTGGCGGCACCGCGACATCACCCGAGTACAAACCCGGTACGAGGGCGATACCGCGGCACCGCCAGGAACAACCTGGATCACGACTCTCACGCACCAGATCCGAGAAACGCGACCTAGTGCGAGACGGCCTTCTCGGCGCCTGCGCCGGTCAGTGACCTGACCTCCATCTCGGCGTACTTCTTCTCGTCGTGCTCCTTCGACAGGACCGTGCCCAGCCAGCCGAGGAAGAACGACACCGGGATCGAGACCAGGCCCGGGTTCTGCAGCGGGAACCAGTGGAAGTCGGCTCCCTTGATCATGGACTTCGCCGTGCCGGACACCGCGGGGGAAAACACGATCAGGATGATCGTCACCGCGAGCCCGCCGTAGATGCTCCAGAGCGCGCCCTGGGTGTTGAACCGCTTCCAGAACAGCGAGTACAGGATCGTCGGCAGGTTCGCCGAGGCCGCCACCGCGAAGGCGAGCGCGACCAGGAACGCCACGTTCTGGTCCTTCGCGAAGATGCCGCCGACGATGGCGATCGCGCCGATCACCAGCGCGGTGATCCTGGCGACCTTGACCTCGGCGTTGGGGTCGGTGACCTTGCCCTTCTTGATGACGTTGGCGTAGACGTCGTGGGCGAACGAGGCCGAAGCCGTGATCGTCAGGCCCGCGACCACCGCGAGGATGGTCGCGAACGCGACCGCCGCGATGAAGCCGAGCAGCACCGGGCCGCCGAGAGCCTGCGCGAGCAGCGGCGCGGCGGAGTTCTCGCCACCGGGCGCCTTGAGGATCTTGTCCTTGCCCACCAGCGCGCCCGCGCCGTAACCGAGCACCAGCGTGAAGATGTAGAACAGGCCGATCAGGCCGATGGCCCACACCACGGAGCGACGGGCTTCCTTCGCGGTCGGCACGGTGTAGAAGCGCATGAGCACGTGCGGCAGACCGGCCGTGCCGAGCACCAGCGCGATGCCGAGTGACAGGAAGTCGATCTTGCTGGTGCCGGTGGCGCCGTACTTCAGGCCGGGGCCGAGGATCTTCTCGCCGCCCTTGCCCGCACGGTCGACAGCTCCCTGCAGCAGCCCGGAGAGGTTGAAGCCGTACTTGCCGAGCACCCAGAACGTCATCACGGCCGCACCGGCGATGAGCAACGCCGCCTTGATGATCTGGACCCAGGTGGTGCCCTTCATGCCGCCGACGAGCACGTAGATGATCATGACGACACCGACCACCGAGATGACCACGGCCTGGCCGACGTTGCTGGAAATGCCGAGCAGCAGTGAGACCAGGATGCCCGCGCCCGCCATCTGGGCCAGCAGGTAGAAGAACGACACGGCGAGCGTCGAGGTCGCCGCGGCGGCACGCACCGGCCGCTGCTTCATGCGGAACGCCAGCACGTCACCCATGGTGAACTTGCCGGTGTTGCGCAGGAGTTCCGCGACCAGCAGCAGCGCGACGAGCCACGCGACCAGGAAGCCGATCGAATAAAGGAAGCCGTCGTAGCCGTAGACCGCGATGGCACCCGCGATACCGAGGAACGAGGCGGCCGAGAGGTAGTCACCCGCGATGGCGACGCCGTTCTGCGGACCGGTGAACGCGCGGCCCGCGGCGTAGTAGTCCGAGGCCGTCTTGGTGTTGCGGCTGGCACGGAACACGATCACCAGGGTGATCACCACGAACAGGCCGAAGATGCTGATGTTGAGGACGGGGTTGCTGCCCTCTACTCCCGCGGCGAGGTTCACTTGGCCTCTCCCTCGATGTCGGTGCGGATCTTCTCCGCGATGGGGTCGAGCTTGCGGTTCGCGTAGCGCACGTACAGCGCGGTGATGCCGAACGTGGTGACGAACTGCAGCAGGCCGAAGACGAGGCCGACGGTGATGTTGCCGACCAGCTTGGTGGCCATGAACTCGTGCGCGTAGTCGGCGACGAGGACGTAGAGCAGGTACCACGCCAGGAAGGCGACGGTCATCGGGAACACGAAGCGACGGAGCCGCGAGCGCAACTGCTGGAATTCGGCGCTCTCGTGCACCTTGTCCCAATCCGCTTCCGGTTCCACTTCGATGCGCGCGGTCATGGGGGTTCTCCTCGCCACGGTGCGGAATGTGTTCCGCGCCACGTTAGGTAGCCCACACCTTCGGGGGAATGCTCAGCGGTTCAAACGACGTCCGAGGCGACGAACGGTCGACGAACGGTGGATGGCCCCGGTCGAGTGGAACGCGGCTGGCGCGCGCTCGTCCAGATGGAGGCGCAGCATGGCGGCCGTCGACCAGGTCGGCGCGCGACCTCGTGACGACACCACCACCATCGTCGCGAACGCGAGCGGCACGGACCACGGCGCGGGCTGCGCGACCAGGATGGCGAGCAGCCCGTCGAGCTTCGGGCCGAACAACGTCATGACAATTGATCCCGAGGATGCCAGCAGTCCCGCCAAAACGCCACATACGGCACCCGTTGCGGTGAGCCGGTTCCACCAGATCCCCAGCACCAGCAGCGGGCAGAAGGTGGACGCGGCCACGGTGAAGCCCCAGGTCACCAGTATGCCGGCGTCGAGCCGCGCGGATTGCAGCGCGAGCAGCACGATCACCGCCGCCGCCACGATCACCGTCCAGCGCAGCCGCCGCAGCCCGCCCGGCATCAGGTCGTGCGCGATCGCGCCGGACACGACCAGCAGCAGGCCGAGCGAGGTGGCCAGGAACGCCGCGAACGCTCCGGCGGTCAAGAGCGTGGTGAACAGCTGCCCGGCCCAGCCGGAGTCCACTTGGGACGGCAGCGCGACGACCACCGTGTCGGTCGCGCCGGACAGGTACAGCTCCGGCACGATGATCCGCCCCAGCACCCCGTAGATGCCGGGGAACAGGTAGAACACGCCCAGCAGCGCGACGGTGATCGCGGCCGTGCGGCGCGCGGCGCGGCCGTCGGGGCTGGTGTGGAAGCGCATCAGCACGTGGGGCAGGCCCATCGTGCCGAGCATCGTCGCGATCAGCACCGCCCAGGTGCCGAGCAGCGGGTAGCCCTTGTTGTCGTAGTCGAGCAGCGGGCGCTGCCAGTCCGGCCCGCCCAGCGGCATGCCGCCCCGCACACCGGGCACAGCGGCGCCCTCGCCGAAGGTCAGCGTCTGTCCGGTGTGGACACTCAGCTCGCCTGGCTGCTGGACCTTCAGCGCGCCGCCGGTGCCGAGCGAGGTCGGCTCGCGGATCTCCAGCCTCGCGTCCAGGCTGAACGAAACCGTTGTCTGGTGCGGGAAGTGGGTGAACTCGACGGGGTTGAGCGCTTCGAGCCGTTGCGCCGGGCTGACCTGCAGCACCAGCCAGACCGCAGGCACGATGAACAGCACCAGCTTGAGCACGAACTGGAACGCCTGCACATACGTCGCCGCGCGCATGCCGCCGAGCGCCAGCGTCGCGCTCACCGCGGTGCCCGCGATCACCACGCCGACCCAGTAGGGCGTGCCGCCGACGGCGTTCAGTACGAGACCGGCCGTGCGGAACTGCGGGACGAGGTAAAGCGTGCCGATGACCAGTACGACGACCGCGGCCAGGCGCCGGAGTGCCGGCGACGCGAGCCGGGCTTCGGCGAAGTCGGGCACCGTCAAAGCACCCGAACGACGCATTGGGGCGGCGACCAGCACCAGCATCGCGATGTACCCGGCGGTGAACCCGACCGGATACCAGAGCGCGCCCATCCCGTTCTTCACCACGAGCCCGGCGACACCGAGGAACGACGCGGCCGACAGGTATTCGCCGGACACCGCCGCCGAGTTCAGCAGCGGCGAGATCCGGCGCGACGCGACCAGGAAGTCCGAGCTGGTGCGCATCGCGGCGACCCCGCGCAGGCCGATCAGCAGCGTGATCAGCACGACGGGGGCGACCGCGAACACGGCGACCATCAGCGGTCCTCGAGCTTCTCGGCGCGCCGGAGCTGAAGCCGCGCGATGGCCGTCATCGCCGGATAGGGGAGTACCGCCAGCGTCAGCCAGGACACCGGGACCCCCAGCAGCCGCACCGAATCCAGCGACGGCCAGACCGCGAACACGACCGGCAGCCCGAGTATCAGCGCGAAGATCAGCACCAGCGCGAGCACCCCGCGCCTGCGTTGCGCGCGAAACAGCTCGGACGCGCGCTCGGCGTCCGCCGGCGCGAGCACGGGCACCCGCCAGCGCGCGCGGGAGCGGCGGCGACCGTGCGCCAGCCGCGTCTGCGGGCTCATCACGGTCTGCCGCTTGGTCTTCAACTGCGGTCCAGCTCGCCGCGTTGCGCGGCCTGCAACAGCCGGTCCCGCAAGTCACGGGCATGGCGCCGGCTCACGGGCACGTCGCCGACGTCGGTGTGCGCGAGCAGCCCGCCAGCCGAGTCGCTGCGCAGTTCCAGTACGGCGCCGATGGCGACCAGGAAACCCCGGTGCACCCGCGAGAAACCCGTGCCCTCCCAATACTCTTCGAGCCGCGAGATCGGCATCCGCACGAGGTGGACCCCGGACTTGGTATGCAGCCGCACGTAATCGCCGTGCGCCTCGACGAACCGCACATCCGAGCGCCGTACATACCGCGTGCGCCCGCCGATCTCGACCGGCAGCGCGGCCATCGCGTCCACAGTGGGCTTGCCGGGCTCGTCACCGACCATCTTGAGCACCTTGCCGAGCGCCGCGGCCAGGCGTTCCGCACGGACGGGCTTGAGCAGGTAGTCGACGGCGCCGATCCCATAGGCGGTGACGGCGTGCCCGTCGTGTGCCGTCACGAACACGATCACCGGCGGGCTGCTCAGCTTCGCGAGCAGCGAGGCGAGCTCGAGCCCGTCCAGCCCCGGCATGGAGATGTCGAGGAAGACGGCGTCGAAATGGTCGGCCTGCAGCATCTTCAGCGCGCTCAGCGGGTCGCCGGCGGCACGCACCTCGCCGACCTCGGGTGAGTCGGTGAGCAGGTGCACGAGTTCGTCCAGCGCGGGCGGGACGTCGTCGACCGCCAGCACACGCAATCCGGTCATGACGGCATCACTCCCGGCTGGAATCGGGGCACGCGAACGGTCACCTTGGTACCGGCATCCTTTTCCGTTTCGATGATCAGGCCGTAGAACGGGCCGTAGACCGTCCTCAGCCGACGGTCCACATTGGCCAGTCCGAGACTGCCGTCCTTGTCCCGCCCGGCGAGAATGTCCTTGGCCCGCTCGGGGTCCATCCCGATCCCGTCGTCTTCGACGGTGATCACGCAGTCGTTGCCCTCCGCCTGCCCGTGCACCTGGACCAGCCCCGGCTCGCCGCTGGGCTCGATGCCGTGCCGGATCGCGTTCTCCACCAGCGGCTCGAGCACCAGGTACGGCACGGCGATGGCCAGCACCTCCGGAGCCACCCGCACCTGCACCCGCAGTCGCTCCCCGAGCACGGCCCGTTGCAAGGCCAGGTAGGAGTCGATGGCCCGGAACTCCTCGGCCACCACCGTGTACTCGCCATGGCGTGCGAGGCTGTATCGGGTGTAGTCCGCGAAGTCGAGCATCAGCTCATGTGCCCGATCGGGGTCGGAGCGGACCAGCGAGGCGATCACAGTCAAGGCGTTGTACACGAAATGCGGCGAGATCTCAGCCCGCAACGCCCGCAGTTCCGCCTGCGCCGCCTGTTCGGCCGAAGCCTCCAGCCTGCCGCGCTCCAGCGCGTGCACGACCAGGTCGGCGGCCTCTTTCGCGGCGGCCGACTTGACGTCACCCGCGATGACGAGCACGCCCGCCAGTTCGTCGTGGACGTGCAGTGGAAGCGCTATCAGCTCACTGCGCGCACCCGGTGCCTCGTTGTGGAGCACCTCGTCCAGCAGCTTGGCGACGTTGCCGTCATCGCCCGGCCTGCCTGACCAGACGAGCGAGCCGGAGAGGTCGGCCAGCCCGAGCCCGGGCACGGCGAAGAGCCTTCGCAGCCCGTGCGCGGCCTTGCGCACCCCGGTCCCGGCGAGCCCGTCCATCAGGTCATCGGCGATCCGGCGCGCGGCGGCGAGCGTCGGCAACACAGCCATGGCGGAATCCTAGCCGCCCGCGGCCCCAACGCTCACGAGTCCTTCTAGGTGAAATTCGGCCGCGACGTCGGATCCGAGCGTGCATCATGACCGGGTGTCCGATGACAGCACGCGCCCAGTGATTCGCGGGCCGAACGACGATCCGTCACTGTCGGACGAAGAGCTGATGGCTCAGCGGCAGGAATGGTTCCACGCTTACACGAGCCAGAAGAACGTCTACGCGCCGAGCGGCGGCGGGCCTTACACCTGCCCGTGCTGTGGCCACGCGACCCTTGACGAGCGAGGCGGGTACGACATCTGCCGCGAATGCTGGTGGGAAGACGACGGGCAGGACGACCACGACAGTGCCGTTGTCCGAGGCGGTCCGAATGGGAGCCTCAGCCTCGATGAGGCGAGGGCTGACTACCTGGCAGGCGGTGGCGTGCGCGAGACGCACACGCCCCCCCCCCCCCCCCACGAAAGCGGGCCCCGGGGGGGGGGGTGGGGGGGCGGGGGGGGTTA
>NZ_JBHWEB010000087.1:0-39564 GCF_042734395.1 Amycolatopsis sp. NPDC059657
TGGTATTGCCGGTTAGAACCGGCAATACCACTCACGACCACCTTGGGAAATCGGGTGTATCAGGGGTGGGGTGGCGGCCTCTTAACTAGGCAGCGAGTATCCGGAGAAAGGTGGGTTGGGGTGAATTCACTGTGGTGCGGGTATTCGGGTGGTTATTTTTCGAGGCCCCGAGTGAATGGGGTGATCAGGTCACAGGCGGGTGGAGATCTGCGGCGATCGTGTTACACGGCGGGTGCGGGCGGCGACCGAAAGGGAGAACGCGTGTCTCGTCGGCAGGGAGGGGGCTGCGGTGGCTGATCATGGTCGCTCGGCCGCGCTCGACGAACGCGAGGCATTGCCGCGCCCGAAAAACGCCGCGTTCCAACGGCTCGACGCCATTCTTGCGCAAGGGCTCGCGGAGGCACGGGAACGCTTTACCGGTGATCCTTTTCGCGGGCTTTATGTCACGGCGGAGGATGCCGAGAAGGCGTTCGAAGTTCTTAAACGTCCACAAAGGATCAAGCCAGGCTGGGACGAGATCATCGCCGCGGAACCGGGCTGGCGATGGGTGCGCGGTACCTACAAACTGACCGATCTCGAACTCGACGTGCTGCTCATCGCGCTGGCGTCCGAGGCCGACCTCAGGTACGAACGGCTTTACGGGTACCTGCAAGACGATGTGACACGGCGGCGGCCGAGTGTCCAGCTCGCGCTCGAGCTACTTGCGGGCACGCGGGGCGTGTTCGGGGTCGAGGCGCCCTTGGCACAAGAGCGGCTGATCGCACTCGTGGCTCCGGCGCAGCAGGTGGCGCCGCCGTTGCCCGCGCACCTTGTCGTGCTCGACGACCAGATCGTCGACGTGTTGCTCGGCCTCGGTGAGCTGGACCGTGCGCTCGCCGCGAGCGGGGTGCGGCTCACCGCGGAGGCCGGGCCATGGACGCTGGTTCCGCTGGACACGGCGGAACGTGACGCTCTACTCGCGAGCGTGCGGAACCGAGAAGCCACAAGGCTGTACTTCCGGGGGCCGGAGGGATCCGGGCGGCGGTTCACCGCGGGGGCACTCGCCGGGGAACTACGGGTGCCGGCGCTGACGGCTGACCTGCGCCGGCTCTCCGAGGATCCGTTCCGCCTGTTCCGGGAGGCGGCCTTGCACGGGGCACTCCTCTATCTCGACGGCGTCGACACGCTGACGCCTGAACTCGCACGGGCCATGGCCGAGCACAAAGGAACGGTGGTGCTCGCGGGCCACCAGGAATGGACGCCGGTGGCGGGGGAGCCGCTGGGCGTGCGCGAGGTGTCGTTCGAACGACGCGGCTTCGCGGTGCGCCGGCGGATTTGGGAAAGCCATGGGGTGCCGCCTGAGCTGGTCGACGACTTGGCGAACCGCTTCCGGTTCGGGCCAGGGCAGGTGGCCGAGGCCGTGGCGACGGCCACCAGCTTCACAAGGGACGGGTTGTTCGCGGCCGCGCGAGCGCAGACGCGGCATCATCTCGCGGGGCTGGCGACCAAGGTCGAGCCGATGGCCGGGTGGGGTGAGCTGGTGCTGCCCGGCGACTCGCTGACCCAGCTGCGCGAGATGTGCGAGCGCGTGACGCTCGGCGGGCGGGTCTGGCGGGACTGGGGATTCGACCGGCGGTTCCCGAACGCGGGTGCGACGACGGCGCTGTTCGCCGGGCCGCCGGGTACCGGGAAGACCATGGCCGCCGAGGTGATCGCGGGCGAACTCGGGCTCGACCTGTTCAAGATCGACCTGTCCGCCGTGATCAGCAAGTACATCGGGGAGACCGAGAAGAACCTCGACCGGGTGTTCGCCGCGGCGGCCGACGCCGACGCGATCCTGCTGTTCGACGAGGCCGACGCCCTGTTCGGCAAGCGGTCCGAGGTCCGTGACGCGCACGACCGGTACGCCAACATCGAGACCGCGTACCTGTTGCAGCGCATGGAACAGTACGACGGCATCGCCATCCTCACCACGAACCTGCGGCGGCATCTGGACGACGCGTTCACCCGGCGCCTGCAGTTCATCGTCGAGTTCCCGTTCCCGGATGAGGCGCAACGGTCGGAGATCTGGCGGGTCTGCCTGCCCGCCGAAGTGCCCACGCGCGAACTCGACTTCGACAGGCTCGGGCGCGACTTCCAGCTCGCGGGCGGCAACATCAAGAACTGTGTGCTGCATGCCGCCTTCCTCACCGCCGCAAGGGAAACCCCGCTCGGCATGGAGCAGATGCTCGACGCGATCAGGCGCGAGTACCGCAAGATGGGCCGGATCCTCCCTGAAACGGAGGGAGGTGCGCCATGTTCCACGACCTCGACGCCACGTTGAGCGCGATGCTCACCGACGCCACAGCTCCCGAAGAGCTGCGCAACGCGCACATCAGCTTCGAAAGCCCCGATCGCTCCTACGCGCCCGCGCAGAAGACGGTCAACCTGTTCCTGCACGAGGTCGCCGAGGACCGCGCGCTGCGTGACGACAGCCGAGTGCTGGAGCGGGTGGACAACATGTACCGCACCCGCTCGCCCGTCTTGCGAGTCAACTGCGTCTACCTGGCCACCGCCTGGTCGGCCGAGACGGCCGCGCTGAAGGCACGCGAGGAACACCGGCTGCTCGGGCTCGCACTGCTGTGGCTGACCCGGTTCCCGGTGATCGAGGACCGGTTCCTCCAAGGTGGACTCACCGGCCAGCCGTATCCACTGTCCACAGTGGTCGCGCGGACCGCGGAAGGCCAGTCGATGGGGCATTTCTGGAGCGCGCTCGGGATCGCGCCCCGGCCCGCGTTCTCGGTGAGCGTGACCATCGCGATGAACCTGGCCGCATCGGAAGAACAGATCCGCGCGGTCGAGGGTTTCCGGCTGGAGAGCATGTCGACGGAACGTCCGGTGCTCGCCGGGCGGGTGCTCGACCAGGCGCTCGCGCCGGTGGCGGGCGCGAGCGTGACGGTGGTCGAACGCGGGACGAGCGTGGTTTCGGACGCGCGCGGGCTGTTCCGTGTCGCCGATCTCGAATTCGGCGGCTACACGCTGCGGGTGCAGGCCGCCGGGCACACGCAGGACGTGCCGGTCACGTATGCCCAGAACAGTCAAGTGCACAACGTCGTGCTGGCGTAACAGCCCCGGGAGGGCGAGATGGTGGACTACGAGAAGAAGGCGCCGGGCGTCTACGTCGAGGAGATAACGCCAGCCGGGCCGATCGCGGGCGCCGGCACGAGCGTCCCCGCGCTGATCGGCACGGTGAAGGACCTCGGCACCAACGTGGCTGGCAAACCGGTCGCCGTCACCAACTGGACCGCGTACCTGGGGTTCTTCGGTGACTACAAGGCCGGGCTGCAGCTGCCCTACGCCGTGCGCGGGTTCTTCGAGAACGGCGGCACGTTCGCCTACATCGTGCCGATCAAGGACAACTCCGGGCTGGACGGCGCGCTCGACGCGCTGACCAGGCTGCCCGACGTGAGCATGGTGTGCCTGCCCGGCGTGGTCGACCCGGCGATCCAGGCCAAGGTGATCGCCCACTGCGAGGCGCTCGGCGACCGGTTCGCGGTGCTCGACGGCGCACCGGACACCCAGCCGCTCAAAGCGGGCGGCCCGTTGCAGGCGCAGCGTGACGGGCTCAAGTCCGACAACGGGTTCGGCGCGCTCTACTGGCCGTGGATCGTCATCGCCGACCCGGCGGCGCAGCCGGGCACCTCCGCGACCGTGACCGTCCCACCGTCCGGTCACGTCGCGGGGGTGATGGCGCGCTGCGATGACACGGTCGGTGTGCACAAGGCACCCGCGAACGAGACCGTGCGCGGCGCGGTCGACCTTGATTTCGCGCTCAACGACAGCGAGCAGGGCGCGCTGAACTCACGCAACATCAACGCGATCCGGCGGTTCCCCGGCGGCCCGCCGCTGGTGTGGGGCGCGCGCACGCTCACAGGTGGCACGCAATGGCGGCACGTCAACGTCCGGCGCCTCGTGTCCTATGTGGAGGATTCGATCAAGCAGGGCATCCGCTGGGCGGTCTTCGCGCCGAACAACAAGGCGCTGTGGAAGGGACTCGAACGCACCATCACCGAGTTCCTCACGAGGGTCTGGGAGGCGGGCGCGTTGTTCGGGACCAGCGCCAAAGAGGCCTTCTACGTGCGGATCACCGAGGAGCTCAACCCGCCTGCCGTGCGCAATCTCGGCCAGGTCGTCATCGAGATCGGACTCGCGCCCACCCGGCCGGCCGAATGGATCGTCTTGCGCATCGGCCTCTGGGACGGCGGCGCACGCGGCATCGAGGGTTAGGAGAAGCAGATGGCTCAGACAGGTCAGCGGGTCGACCCGTTCCGCAACTTCAACTTCCTGGTCGAGCTCGACGACATCGCCGAGGCGAGCTTCAGCGAATGCACCGGGCTCAGCTCGGCGACCGAGGTGATCGAGAACCGCGAAGGCGGTGACAACTCGACGGTGCGCAAACTGCCAGGCAAGACCAGCTACGGCGACATCACCCTCAAGCGCGGGCTCACCGGGTCCCGGCTGCTGTGGGATTGGCGCCAGCAGATCGTGGACGGCAACGTCGTGCGCAAGACAGGCGCGATCGTGGTGTTCGACCTCGCGAACCAGACCGAGGTGGCGCGGTGGAACTTCGTCCGCGCGTGGCCTGCCAAATGGGAGGGCCCGGCGTTCAACGCCAAGGGCAGCGACATCGCGATCGACACGCTCGTGCTCGCCCACGAGGGGCTGACCAGGGTATGAGCACGCTGAGCACCGAGATCGGCTTCGAGCTGCCGAAAGGCTACGTCGGCAAGGACGGCAGCCTGCACCGCGCGGGTGTGATGCGGCTGGCGACGGCCGCCGACGAGATCTACCCGCTCAAGGACCCGCGCGTGCGCAACTGGCCCGCGTACCTGATCGTCATCCTGCTTTCCAGGGTGGTGGTCAAGCTCGGCGCGCTCGAGGAGATCAACGCGGGCGTCATCGAGGGGCTCTTCTCGGAGGATCTCGCGTACCTGCAGGACCTCTACAACCAGGTCAACGGGCTGACCCCGCGGGTCGTCACGGTCGACTGCCCGCACTGCGGCCGGAGCCATCAGGTGGAGGTGGCGCCGCTGGGGGGATAGCGGGCTACCCCCTGGACCGGGTCCACCAGGAGGCGGCCTTTCTCGGACGGCATGTGCATTGGACCCTCACCGAGGTGCTCGGCCTCGATCACGCGCAACGCCTGCGCTGGGTGAGTGAGGTCGCCGAGCTGGTGGAGGGAGAAGACAGGTGAAGACGCTGGGTGAACGGCTCGACGAGGCCGGGCACGCGCTCGCGGACCGGCACGCGCCGATCGAGCCGTCGGGCGGCCGGTTCGCGCCCGTACTGCGCCGCGCCGAGGAACTGTCGGCCGGTTTCGGGAACCGCTTCGACCGCACCGAATCCCCGTCGGCGCCCATGGTCCGCGCGCGCCGGGCGCCCCACAGCGTCGAGGAACCCGCCGAGTCCATTGAGGACCAGTCCACAGTGGAAGTACCCGACCCGGATCCCGAGCCTGGACGACCGGTCCCCGCGGACGTCCGTGCCCGCCTGCGCAAGGTCTCCGGTCCCGGCGCCGACGTGCTGCGAGTGCACGCCGATCCCGCCGCCGACGCGGTCGCCCGCGAGCATCGGGCCGACGCCGTGACGACCGGCGCCGACGTCTATTTCCGAGAGGGCCGTTTCCAGCCGGACGAGCCTGCCGGGTTCGGCCTGCTCGCCCACGAGACCACCCACGTCAGCACCCACCTGGAACCGGGTGGTGCCGCACACCGGGCGACCGCGGGCGGGATCGCCGCCGAGGAAGACCTCGCGGTGTCGCGCGAGATCGAGGCCATCCACCCCGCTCACCGAGCCGATTCACCGCACCATGGGTTCACGCCCGGCCGATCCGCGCCGCCGTCGGCACCGGGAGTCCAGACGCCGATGACCGCGTCCGCCGACCGGGAAGTACCTGCCGGGCCGGAGCCATTCGATGTGGGTGAACTGCGCCGAGGACTGATCGACGACGTCATGCGCCTGCTGCGCACCGATTTCGAGCGGGGAGGCTGAAATGCTGCCGGGAAGCACCCCCGCACGTGGCCGCGCCATGCCGGTCAGCAACGAGCTGGCCAAGGCGCTGCTCATCGACACCACGACCGGCGTCGGCCACTCGGTCATGTACAACCCCGAAGAGCTCAAGCTCGAGCAGGGCAACACCTTCGCCGAGGTGGGCATCCCCGGGCTGGACGCGCCGCCGTTGCAGTACGTGCGCGGCAAGTCGCGCGTGCTCACCATGGAGTTGTTCTTCGACACCTACGAGATCCCGGCCGACGTCCGCGAGCACACCGAGCCGATCGTCCGGTTGCTCGACAAGCGCCAGCAGACGCACGCGCCGCCGGTGCTGCTGTTCCTGTTCGGCCGTATGCAGTTCCGCTGCGTGCTGGTCGAGGCGGGCCAGCGGTTCACGCTGTTCGTCCGCGACGGGACGCCTGTCCGCTCGACCATGACCGTGCGCCTGCAGGAGTACGTCGAGGCCCAGATCGAGATCAAGCAAGGCGTCTTCTTCGGCTCGCCGACCGTCTCGGCCGTGGTCAACGCGGTCGGCGACGCGGTGGTCTCCGGCCCGTCGACCGTGCACGTCACCGTCGCGGGCGACACCTTGAGCGGCCTGGCCGCCGCCTATCTCGGCGACGCGGGACGCTGGCGGCAGATCGCCGAGGCCAACCAGGTCGAGGACCCGACGCACCTGCCGCCCGGCCGGTCGCTGGTCATTCCGGGAGGACGGCCATGACCCCGCCTTTCGCGCCCCGCTTCGAGGTCCGCCTGTCCGGTGTCACGCTGGCCGCCGACCTGACCGAGCACATCCTCGCGCTGGAGGTCGAGACCGACCTCGACCTCGCGGGCTCGTTCAAGATCACCATGCGCAACGCCGACAACACCCTGCTCGACTCGGCGCTGATGGATCTCGGCAAGACCGTCGAGATCCATCTCGGGTACGGCGACGAGCTGACGCCCGCGCTGCTCGGCGAGATCGTCTCGATCGAGCCGTCGTTCCCGAAGGACGGGCCGCCGACGATCACCGTGTCCGGTTTCGACAAGTCGTACAAGATGCGCCGCACCCAGCCGGAGGCGACCGAGTACCGGTTCATGAACGACAGCGTCATCGCGGCCAGGCTCGCGGTGGAGAACGGCCTGATCCCGATCGTCGACCCGACACCCGGCCTGCCGAAACAGGCGATCAAGGTCGAGAGCGACATGGCGTTCCTGAAAGCGCGGGCACAGCAGTACTTCTTCGACGTCTACGTCGACTGGGACAAGCTGTACTTCCAGCTGCCGCGCCCGCAGTTCAACGCGCACGTGCTGGAATGGGGCCGCAACCTCACCGCGTTCCGCCCGCGCATCTCGGCGGCCGGGCTGGCCGGGTTGCAGATAGTCCGCGGCTACAACCAGGAGCTCGCCCAGACCATCTACGGCGCCGCGCTGGCCGCCGACTTCGACATGGACAACCTGGTCGAGCGGATCGGCAGCTCGGCCGTCGACCTGCTGATGTCCTTGGCACGCAAGGGAATCCGCAAGCAGACGATCGAGAACCCGCTGGACGCCATGGTGCTGGCCAAGTCGCTGCTCGCGGATCTGCTGGAGGGCATGTACGAAGGCTCCGGGTCCTGCATCGGCATCCCCGGGCTGAAGGCGGGCCGGTACGTCACGATCCAGGGCGTCGGGCGCCGGTTCAGCGGGACCTACCGGGTCCGCAAGGTCACCCACCGGATCGACGGGAACGGCTTCAACACCGAGTTCTCCATCACCCAGCGCGGGCATTCGAGCCTGACCGGCCTGCTGCGCAAGCACATCTCCGAGCTGCCATCGCCGAACCAGCCCGAGCGCTTCTACGGCGTGGTGGTCGCCGAGGTCAAGGAGAACAACGAGCTGCTCGATGTGCCACCGCAGGTCCCGATCGGCAGGGTCAAGGTGTCGTTCCCCGGTTTGTCGGACAACTTCACCAGCGGCTGGGCGCCGTGCGCGCGCCCGATGGCCGGTAAGGACATGGGTTTCTACGCGCTGCCCGAGAAAGGCGACCAGGTGCTGGTCGCGTTCGAGCATGGCGATCTCACGAAGCCGTACGTCATCGGCAGCCTGTGGACGGTGAAGCAGCTGCCGCCCGCGACCAATTTCGACGGGATGAACAGCAAACGGGTGCTCAAGAGCAAGGCGGGGCACACGATCACCTTCGACGACACCGCGGGCCTCGGCAAGGTGACCATCGAGGACACGGCGGGCAGCTCGGTCACGCTCGACTCGATGACCCGGTCGGTGACCATCAGCTCGGCAGGCAACCTCACGATCAAGGCACTCGGGAACATCAGCCTCGAAGCCTGCGGCGGGATCACGAAGATCTCCATGACACCGTCCACAGTGGATGTCACCTGAGCGAGGGGGAGCGATGGCGAACGTGCTCACGATGAACAGCACCGTCACCTGCGGGCACGTGCCGCCGGGGCTGCTGCGGCCGACGAGCGCCGCGAAGCTCGCGGTACTCGGCTTCCCGGTGCTGGTCGAGTCGGGGATCGCGGTGATCGGACCTGGCTGTACGGCCAAGCAGGCGGGTGACGTCCCGTGCGTCAAGACCGGCCCGATCACCGCTGGCCGGTCGCTGAAACTGCGGGTGGGCGACATGCCGGTCATCCTGGCCACGCTCGCGGGCGCGACCGCGGGAACCAGCGGCGGGGTGCCGGGCACGCTGAAAGTCACGTCCGCGCAGATCAAGCTGGTGGCGTCATGAGCGAGCGCTTCTATGGCAGGGGACTCGCGTTCCCGCTGGGGCTGGCCGAGGGCGGGCTCAGCGAGTCGGCGGGCATCGCGAAGGTGGAGGAGTCGATCCGGATCATCCTCGGCACCCGGTGCGGTGAACGGCTGATGCGCCCGCGGTTCGGCTGTGACCTGCACAGTCTCGCGTTCGCGCCGAACAACGCGTCGACCGCGAACCTCGCCCGCTACCACGTGACCGAGGCGCTGAGCCGCTGGGAGCCGAGGATCGAGGTGCTCGAGGTGACGGTCGTGAACGACAACCTCGGCACCGCGCTGCTGATCGACATCCGCTACCGGCTGCGCGTCACCCAGGACGTGCGCAACCTCGTCTACCCGTTCTACCTGGAGCGTGCGCGATGACGTCTCCCTCGCGACGCGGGCGGATCGTCCCGCCGAACCTCGACGACCGGACCTGGCAGGACCTGGTCGACGAGATGCGCGCGCTCATCCCGAAGTACGCTCCACAGTGGAACGACCACAACCCGAGCGACCTCGGCATGACGCTCATCGAGCTGTTCGCCTGGCTCGGCGAAAGCGTCATCTACCGGCTCAACCAGACACCGGTGAAGAACCACCTCGCGGTGCTGAACCTGCTCGGCGTCACCAGGAATCCGCCCGCTCCGGCGCATACCTATCTGAGCTTCACCTCCGGTGCGGGCCGGGTGGTCGTGCCCGCCGGAACGCAGGCGCAGAGCGCGGCACGGGAAGGGCAGTTACAAGCCATCGTGTTCGAGACCGACCAGGACGTCGTCGTGCTGCCGACCACGTGGAAGGCCGCGCTGGTGATCGGGCCGTACGCGTCCGGTGCGGCCACGAGCCAGTACGACGAGCTGGCCGCGACGCTGATCGGCCCGCCGACGAGCCGATATCTCCTGCGGGTCCCTCCTGGTCAGACGGTCCAGCTGTGCCTCGGTTTCGACCGGCGCGTCGCGGACGAGTTCGCGATCGGGCACCGGCTGGCACATCCCGTGACCGGCCAGGTTTCGGTGCTGTGGACGCATTCCAAGGACACCGTCGAACCGATGGCGTGGCCGGTGGTCGGAGGCGTCACCGACGGCACCGACGCGCTGCATCGCGACGGGACGGTCCGGCTCACCCTGCCGGACGGCTGGTCGGCCCAGCGCGCCGCCGGGCCGCCCGCGACGAAGCCGTGGACGTCGGTGACCCCACGCGACCCGGCCACCGCGCCGTCCGATCCGCTGTTCTGGCTCGGCGCCCGCATCACCAACCCCGGCGCGGCCGCGCTCGCCATCGAAATCGACCGGCTGCTGTTCAACGCGGCTCCGGCGCGCACCGCGCTGACCATCCGTACCCCGGAGCTGCTCGGGCAGAGCACCGGCGAGCCGTTCCAGGTGTTCCAGCTCCAGAAAAGCCCGCTGTACCAAGGACCCGGTGGCGACGGCTTGGCGATCCAGGTCGGCACCGGAAGCCCTCCCGTGTGGCAGGACTGGACCCGCGCGGCCACGCTGCCGCACGGTCCCGGACGGGTCTTCCTGGCGGACCCGGTCACCGGCGAGATCCGTTTCGGCGACGACGAGCACGGCTCGATTCCTCCTGCGGGCAGCCAGATCCGGGCGTCGAGTTACCGGCATGTGGACGCGGGCGCGGCCGGGAACGTCGAGCCGGGGCAGGTGAGCGTGCTCGGCACGACCAAGGCGGGCGCGCTGCCCGCCGGGATCACCGGGGTGACGAACGCCGGACCAGGACTCGACGGCGCCGACGAGGAGACCGTCGACGAGACAGTGCGCCGCGCGCCGGCCGAATTCCGGGCGCGCGACCGCGCGGTGACCGCCGAGGACTTCGAGCTGCTGGCCACCGAAGCCGGTGACAACGTCGCGATCTGCCGGTGCCTGAGCCCGCGGTCGAAGGGCGACGATCCGTGGACCTACGCCGGGATCGTCAGGGCGCCCGGCTCGGTCACCGTGATCGTCGTGCCGGACCAGGGCCTGTCGGTCGCCAGGCCGGAACCGGCGCAGGACCAGCTGCGCGCGGTCCGTGCCTACCTGGAGCCCCGGCGGGAAGTGACCGCGCACCTGGAAGTCCACGGCCCGCGGTACCTGCCGGTGATCGTCAATGTCGAGCTGGTCGTCTGGCAGGAGGCGATCGACGCCGGTGCCGACCAGAACCAGGTGCGTGCCGACATGCTCGGCGCGATCGGCCGGTTCCTGCATCCGACGGCGGGCGGGCCGGGCGGTACGGGCTGGCAGATCGGGCAGCCGGTGCTCACCTCGGACCTGCTGCGCGCGATCGCGCCGTCGGAGGACCTCGGCTATCTCTCGGTGCTGCAGGTCCGTCCGGACATCCCCGCCTATCACTTCCCGCCGCTCAACCCGGACGGCACCGCGGCCAACTACGACCAGGACAACGAGCGCCCGTTCCGGCTCTCGCCGTTCGGCGCCTCGGTGCGGGTCGCCGACTACGAACTCGTGTGCGCGGCGGCCGACGGCGCGCACACGATCAAGGTCACGGTGCAGAGCGCATGACCGCGACGAGCGACTACCTCAAGTACCTGCCGCCGGTGCTGTGGGAGGACTCCGGCTCGTCGGAGTTCTCACTCGGCGCGATGCTGCGGATCTTCGAGAAGGTGCTGACCGGGATCGACGACGGCGTCTCACTGGCGCACGGCGATCACACGCACGGGCCGCTCACCGACGAGATCGAGCGGCGGGCCGGTGTCTTCGACCCGTGGGCGGCGCCGCCGGAGTTCCTGCCGTGGCTCGCTTCGCTGGCCGGGCTCGACTTCCCCGCGCCGCGCGGCACCGATCTGTGGGACGAGTACCAGCGCCGCAAGGTGGTCGCCGAGATCGCGAAACTCCATCGTCTCCGTGGCCGCAAGCTCGGGCTGAGCCGGTATCTCGACCTGCTCGGCGCCGGGCAGGCGCGGGTCGCGCTGGACGACGGCACGCGCCTGCTCGCCGTCTCGCCGGTGCCCGGGCGGCCCGCGGTGGTGACCGGCATGGTCACGAAAGGGCCGGTGGTCGTCGGCCGCGAGGTCCGCTCCGAAGGCGTGACGCGGCCGTGGTGTGTGACGACCTCGCCGGACGGTGGCCTGATCGTCGGCGACCTCGGGCTGCCGGACGGGCTCGCCGTCCAGCTGAAGAACCGGGTGTGGCATCTGGACGCGTCAGGCAACTGCGACATGGCCGGCGCGCCACCGAAACCGCAGCCGATCGCCAAGACCACGCTCACGCTGACCAGGGTCGTGGCCGTCGCGGTCCGCAAGAATCCGGACACGCTCTACGTGCTCGACCGGGCAGGGCGGCTGCAGGCCGTTCCCGCGCCGTTCCGCACAGGCGCCGCGACGCAGGTGACCTCGCTGGTCAGCGGGGGCACGACGCTGGCTCCGGTCGCGATGGTGGTGGACGCGGCGGGCGACCTGCTCGTCCTCGACCGCGGCGACGGTCCCGGCACGCCGAACCCGCCCAAGATCATCACGGTCCGTCCGTCGCCGCTCGCGGTGACCCGCACGCCGCTGCGCACGGTCCGCGAGCCGTTGTCGCTGGCCGTCGAACCGGACGGGACGCTGCTCATCGGTGACGGTGGCGTCCAGGAACCGGAGAATTCCGCGCAGTTCCCCGGAAATCTGGTCAAGGTCGACCGCAAGACTCCCGTGTGGACGGAGACGACCTTGCTCCCGGCGGCCAATCCGCTGGTCGCGCCGACCGGTCTCGCACGCACCCGCGACGGGGTGCTCTACGTGCTCGACGCAGGGCTGAAGCCGTTCTCGCCGTCCACCACCGATCCCTACATCTGCCCGGTGGCCGAGCACGCCGCCGTGTTCCGTGTGGACGTGACGGGCCGCGCCGAGCGGATCACCGAGCCCGGCCAGTTCGTCTACCCGACCGGGATGGTGGCCGACGGCGACCGCCTGGTCGTCTGCGATCCGGGGCAGCCGGCGGGTGGCTGGCCCGCCGTCGATCCCCGGTTGCTGCTGACCAGGGTGCGGCCGTTCCAGTTCGACGTGGTCATCCATTTCGCCCAGCCGAGACTGCCGCCGGACCCCGACGCCAGGCGGCTCGCGCTCAACCGGGCGGTGGTCACCATCCGGGCCATCGCCGACCGGCAGAAACCGGCACACACCGTGTGGAACCTGGTCACCTCGATTTTCTCGTGAGCGAAAGGAGCCGGTGATGATACGGCGGACCGAGTACTGGAATGTCAGCACCGGCACTGTCCGAAGTGGCGCGACAGGGCACGGCGAGAGCGTGACCGACGTCGAGGACTACCTGATCCCGCTGGACCGGGCGCGCACCGCCGGCCTGCACGGCTGGGGCGTCGCGGCCGGTCTGCGCGTGACGGCCACCGCCGGCGCCGCCGGGGTGACGGTCACACCGGGCAGTGCGGCCGACGCGGCGGGCTCCGTGGTCGTGCTGGCGGTGGGCGGCGTGGCCGTGGTCGATCCGGGTGTCGATCCCGATCAGCTGCAGAACGTGCCCACGGTGCCGGTCGAGGCGGCGGGCGTCGCCGTCGCCACGGCCACCGCCGGTGACTTCCTGCTGACGATCACGTGGCGGGAAGTGCTGGGGGACAACACCTTGGCGAACGCGCCCGCGTTGCTGCACGCGCCGTGGCTGCGGATGGTCCCGGTGACGGGGTTCGCCGATGTCGGCAAGCAGGTGGTGCTGGCCGGGGTGACCGTGGACGCGGGCGGCAAGGTGACCGCATTGATCACGGGCTTGCGGCGGCCGGCCGGAGTGCCCGCGGGCAAGCTCGAGCTGCGGATCCCGCGTGCCAGTAGCGAGGGCACGGCACTGAGCGCCGACCAGGGCGCGGCGGCCGAGCTGGCGGCCGACCCGAACGGCAACGTCGTGCTGTCGTTCTCCGGTGACGTGCCGCGTAAGGCGCTGACGATCGAGGCGGCGACAGCGCGCGTCGACCTCAGGGGTGAGCTGTCGCTGGGCGGCCTGTCCGCGGTGTCGCAGGACAGCGGCAGGCTGGTGCTGAACAAGAACAAGGCATTCGCGAGAGGCATCTCGACGCCGGGCAGCTTCGCGTCGTCGAGCCTGAACGTGGGCGGTGCCAACGGGGGCGCGGAGCTGGGCGCCGGGAACCTCGGTGTCGCGGGCTGGCTGCGGGTCGGCGGCAACACCACGCTCTCGGGCGCGCTGCTCGCCGTCGTCGACAACACCCCGGACAACACCTGGAACACCGCGGCGTTCTTCAAACCCGCGTGCGGGCCGAACTGGAGTCACGTCCACTGGGGCACGACGGGCGACTGGTACATCCGCTCGTCGTCCGCGGGCGGCAAGGTGGTGCTGCAGGACACCGGCGGCACGGTCGGCGTCGCCACCAGCGCGCCCGCGCACACGCTGGACGTGAACGGCAGCATCGGCATCAGCGGCAGGCTGGCCATGTCGAGCGGGGACGCCTACCTGCGCCTGAACCAGGGCTTGGCTTTTCCTGCCGGCGTGCACACACCGGGTGTCTTCTCCTCTGTCAGCCTGAACGTCGGCGGGGCGTACCGGTGGGGCAATCCCGGGCCGGGCAACCTGGCGGTCACCGGGCGGGTCGGCATCGGCGCCGAGGACCTCAGGACGGCCAGGCTCACCGTGAAGAACGACGGCGCGGTGCACGCCATCTGGGCCATCGCCGACGGTGACCGAGCCGGGATCTGGGCGATCGGCAGACCGGCCGGGATCTTCTGGGGCAACGTCGACATCCGCGGCACGCTGACCAAGGCTGACAACCAGTTCCGCATCGATCACCCGCTCGACCCGGCAGGCAAGGTGCTGTGCCACTCGAATGTCGAGAGCGACGAGATGAAGAACGTCTACGACGGCGTGGCCGAACTCGGCGCCGACGGCACGGCGGCCGTCGAACTGCCCGAGTGGTTCGAGGCGCTCAACGAACGGTTCCGCTATCAGCTCACCCCGATCGGCCACGCCGCGCCCGGCCTGCACATCGGGACGGAGCTGACGGGCAACCGGTTCGCCATCGCGGGCGGTGAACCGGGAACCAAGGTCTCCTGGCAGATCACGGGCGTCCGCCATGACGTCTACGCGAAAGCGCACCCGCTGGTCGTCGAGTCCGAAAAGGACGAAGCCGACCAGGGCAGCTACCTGTTCCCGGAACTGCACGGCGAGCCCGTTTCGCGGGCGATGGGGTATGTCGAGCCGGAGTGAGAATGACGACTGGAGAGGTGATCGGCGTGCTGGATCTGCTGGAAGAGAGGCTCGCGGAGTTGAAGCGCGAGTACCAGGCCGGCGACACGCGGCTGCGTGAGCTGACCCGCGAAGAGGTCGAACTGCGCGAGACGCTGCTGAGGATCAGCGGCGCGATCCAGGTACTCGAAGAGCTGCGGTCCAAGAACGGCTCCGAAGAGCTGACGGTGGGGTAGCGGTGGACGGTCCAGTGCACGACCGGGCTCACTCCGGACCACCTGCGCCGAGCCCGTGCGCGGCCGGTGCGGTGCCGATCCCGGACGCCATGGCCGAGTTGCAGAGCGGGGCCGGAAACCAGGCCGTCGCGGCGCTGCTCGGAACTCCTGGCCGGGCACTGGATCCCTCGGTCCGGTCCTTTATGGAGCAACGGTTCGGCACCGACTTCGGCCGGGTTCGCGTGCACACGGACTCCTCGGCCGCCCAGGCCGTCCACGCGCGGGCCTTCACCTTCGGCGACGCCGTCGTGTTCGGGCCAGGCCAGTACGCGCCGGAGACGCCGGAGGGCACCGCGGCGCTCGCGCACGAACTCGCCCACGTCGTCCAGCAACGCGCCGGTGGTCACGGCAAGGCGCAGAGCCCAGGATTGGAAGCCGACGCGGACCGGGCGGCTTCGGCCGTGGCCGCGGGCAAACCCGCCGCGGTGTCGGGCGGTGCCCCGGTCGGCGTCGCGCGCCTGCCCGAGACACCGGCCGCGAAACCGGCCGCCGAGCCGCGCTACGAGTGGGTCGACGAGAACGGCAAGAAACAGCAGGGCACCGCCGCCGAGCTGGCCGAACTGAAGAAGCAGGCGGAAAGCCGGGTCCGGCAAGGGCTGCGGAAAGCCAGGGACTACGCCGAAAACAACCGCTCGACCCACGAGTGGTTCATGAAGGAGGTCCACGGCAGCGCCGAATCACTCGGTGACGTCGTCCGGCATCCCGGCTCGCTGATCGGCATCGCGGTCGACATCCGGTCCGGTGTGGTGCCACCGCACATCGGCATGTGGAGTCACGCGATCCGCTGGGCCAAGGACGGCGAACGCGCGCTGGCGGAAGGAAACCTGCGCGAAGCGGCCCGGCTGCTCGCCATGGCCGACCGCGACTACCGCGACAGCGTCCGCGAGTGGAACGCGTACATGGACGCGATCCAGAAAGGCGGCCAGAAGCTCGTCGGTGAGCTGGAGGTGGTCCGCGACGTCTCGTTCGCCATCGCGATCACGGCCGCGGTCATCCTCGCGGCCCCGGTGGTCGCCACCGGTGTGGCGGCGACGGGCGCGACCGGCGCGCTGGCGACCGGCGCCACCGCGCTCGGCACCGGTGGGGTCGGCGCCGTAGTGGGCGCCGGCCTGCGGTCGAGCGCGTCGGCGGCAGGCCAGAAGATCGTGCACGGCAAGGTTTCCTACAAGGAGACCGTGGGCGAAGCCAAACGCGGTGCCCGCGAAGGCTTCGTCACCGGGCTCACCGCCGGCGCGGGTCATGGGCTCGGCAGTGCGGGTGCCGCGGGCGGCGAGGGCTTGTCGTTCGGTCAGCAGGTGGTCCGCCGGGCCGCGGTCGAAGGCAGCACCAACGCGGTCGGCCAGGCGACCGACGCGGCCTTGCAGGGCAAGTCGGCCGGCGAGGTCCTCGAGGCCGGTGGCACGGGCTTCGCGACCGGCGTGGTCACCGCGCCACTCGGCACGGCCGGAGCCCGGCTCGCCTCGGGCGGGCGTCCGCTGCTGGGGAAGAGCGTGGAGATCGGCGGATCGTCGGTCATCGCGGGCGGCGTGACACTCGCGGCGGGCGGCACCTGGCAGGAGGCGACGACCAACGCGTCGATCGCGGCGGCCTCCGCGACAGCGCTGGGCGCGGCCAAGCAGCCCGCCCGGCGCGTGCGCGTGGCCACGCGCGAAGAGGCACCCAAAGTGCGGGTCGCGACCGAGCCCGAAACGGCTGGTGGGCCGCGTATCGCTGTCGAGCCCGAAGCGGTCGGTGGGCCGCGGATCGCGGTGGAGCCCGAACCCGCGCGCGGGCCCCGGATCGCTGTCGAGCCTGAGCCGGTGGGCGGGCCGCGCATCGCGACCGAGCAGCCGCGTGGGCCCCGGATCGTCCTCGAGCCCGAGCCGTTTGGCGGACCGAGCGCGTTCCACGACGAGCCGCCACCATCGAGCGCCCCTCCGAAACAGGCGGCCAGAATGCGACTGCCGGAGCCCGTCCCGGAACCCCTGGCGCCCGCCTCACACCCCGAGCCTGCCCCGCACCCCGCTCCCGCCCCGCAGCCTCCGGCCGCGGCCACCCCGTCGCCTGCCGCCGCGCCACCGCACACCGCCGCGCCGATCGACCGTGTCGCCGCCCAGGAAAACGTCGTAGCGAAGGCCCGCACCAGGGCCGCGACAGCCCAAACCCGGGTCGACAACGCCTCCACCGCCGTGACCACGACGGCGGGTGAACGCACCACCGCCGCCCAGCGCCTCGAGACGGCGAAGACCCGTCACCAGGAAGCGGCCGCCAAAGCCGAGACCGCGGTGGCCGCCGTCGCCGACGCCAAGCCCGGAGCGAAACGCCCTGCCATCAGCGCCAGAAAAGACGCCAACGAACAACTCCGCAAGGCAGCTTCAGAGCTGGCGGCCGCGGAAAAAGCACACAAGGCCGCCGCCGACGGCCACCTCGCGGCGGAGGCAGAACTCAAGCTACGAGAGGAACAGCTCATAAAGCGCGCCGGCGAGCTTAAAACGTCAGAAGGACACCTTGAGAACGTCCAGAAGTGGGTACTCGAACCCGGCGAGGCACCACGCCAGCGCCGCGGCGAACCGTTCAGCGAAAAGAACCGCAGGCCGAACCTCAGCGAGTTCAAAGACCTGCCCACCCACCCGGTCGCCCGCTCCACGCCATCCAGCCTGCCGAAGCCCGAGCCGGACGCCCGCGTCCGAGTCTTCAAGAACCCCGTCCGCAGGGATCTCCAGGCCCAGCACAAGGCGCTCCATGACGAACTCAAGGCGAACCCCGGCAAGGCCCAGGAACTCGGCCACGTCTACGAGCGCCTGGTCGGCGAGGACCTCACCCGAGGCGGCGACGCCCCGCGCCTGCGTTCCGACGCGGGCGACAAACTCCGCGTCAGCGACCACGGCGTCCACGAGTTCACCGTCGAAGGCGAACTCTCCGACGGCAAACTCGACCAGCTCTGGCGCGACCTGCTCACCCCGACCCCTGGCGCCTCGGTCGCCCGCGACTCGGCGATGCTCACGGTGCCCGAGCTGACCCCCGACTCCGCGAAACGCCTGGCCAAGATGGCGGCGGCCTACGAGGAACTGACCGGCCGCCGCCCCATGATCCTGGTCCGCGAAACCGCCCCCTGACGCACCGTGAGTCGTATCGCCGGCCACTGAGGCGTAACTCAAACATCGTGTGGTCGTCGGCCGTGATCCGCGCGAAGCGGCTTCCCTCCTCACGGGAGGATCTGCGGCAGCGGGCGGTCGAGGAGGTGAGGTCGAAACGCCCTTGGAGTGGGGAACCCTTGGGTCACGACCCAGCCCAGAGCCCTATCGTGAAGCGAGGGTGCCCCCGAGTGCGTAGTACGCACCCAACGGCCCCCTCGATCCTTGCCCACCCGAGGCGTGAGGGTTGTCGAACCTGGGCGGAATCTGGGCGTGTCGCCCCGCACCGTGGGGTGCGTCTTACCTGCGACCGTCCGCGTCGCCCAGCCGGGATGGCTCGGCCGGTTCGTCGGCCGTGCGATTCCTGAGGTTTCCGGGGGCATGATGTTCAGATGGTCGGCGACCATACTCGCACTGGTCGTCTTGGTGTCTTCCCTCGTGAGCACCAGCGCTGCCGCGGCGGGGCCCAGGGTGATGGTGGTCGGTGACTCGATCAGCCAAGGACACGAAGGCGACTACACCTGGCGGTACCGGCTGGCCGAGCATCTCGCCGCGGGGGCCGACTTCGTGGGGCCGTGGACGGGAACGGACGTCCTGCCCGCCGCCTACCCGGCCGGTTGGCCGGATGTGCCGAACCCGCCGTCGCGCACCGGCGCTTACCGGCCGGGGGTGGGTTTCGACAGCCAGCACCTCGCGCAATGGGGCTGGCAAATGCACCAAGCGAAGGATGTGATCGCGGCCAACGTGCGCGCGCAGTCGCCCGACTATCTGCTCGTGGAGCTGGGTTTCAACGACCTCGGTTGGGGAGTCAGCGGCCCGGATGGGCTGGTGGCCGATCTGAAGTCGTTCGTCGCGAACGCCCGATCGGCGAAGCCCGGCATCCGGATCGTGGTCGCGAATGTCGTGCACCGCACCCCGCTGGCGCCGGTGCCGACGCTGCCGCAGCTCATCTCCGCTTACAACTCGACGCTGGCGAACGAGATCGCGACCATGTCCACGGCGGCCTCACCCGTCGCGCTCGCGGACATCGACAGTCCGTACGACGAGAACCGTGACACCTATGACGGCTTGCACCCGAACGTCCGGGGCGAGCACGTGATCGCCAAGGCGTTCGCCGATGTGCTGTCCACGCGCTTCTCGCTCGGCGGTGGATACGGCGCGATCCCGGCTTCGCTGCCCGCCGACCTGAAGCCGGGCGCACCCGCGACCATCAGCGCCGTCCCGGTGGGGGACAAGGTGAAGGTCAGCTGGGCACCTGTGTTCGGTGCGGGTGGCTACCAGTTCTTCCAGCGTGACGCGACCGCGGGCCAGGCCTTCTCGCCAGGGATACTGCCGATCGGGGCGGACAGCTGGACGTCCGACCTGTTGCCTGCCGGGCACCGGATGGAGTTCTACGTCAAGACGATGCGCGGTGAGGGCCATGTCAGCGCCGGTTCCGCGGTGGCGGGCGCCACCGTGGCCGCGTTGCCCGCACTGAAGAACCTGGTGGTGGCAGGCGATCCGGAGAAGCCGTACTCGGTGACGCTGAAGTGGGATCCGGTACCGGGCGCGGAGGACTACCACGTCTATGCCGCGCCCGGGTGCGGCGACGTGCCGCCGCCGCCGGGCGACTACAAGATCCAGCAGTGGGGTCTCGGCAGCAAGACCACCTGGCGACAGGACTACGTCTTCAGCGGTTGCACCAATTACATCGTGGTCGGCTCCCACAATGGCGGTGAGAGCAAATGGCCGTGGGCAGGTGTGCGCGCGTGGCCGTACGAGACGAACTACAAGCATCTGCTCGCCCGCAACCGCTACTTCGACACCGCGGCCGACGACGGCGACAAGCGGGCGGAGACGTCGGTGGCCCCGTCCGCCGACCACGGAATCGTCGTCGCACGGGGGTTCATCCGCGACAAGGACACGTTCACGGGCGCCATCGGCGACCACCGCGGCTTCGACAGCAATCCTTACGCCTCCAGCAAAATCGGCGTCGCCTGGGACACCAAGACCGGTGAGATCGGCGTCTACGTCCACCGCTCCTGTGTGATCGGTTCCAATCTGCCCAAGCCGTGGGTCGCGGGGTGCCGGGACGCGCATCCGATCGAGTTCGTCGGCAACGCCTTGGGCTACGGCGACGGCAACGACACCCGGGTCAACTACGTGACGGCGCGCAAGCAATCCGACGGCTCGCTGCTCGTGTCGGTCTCCGCGGTCAACTCATGGTCGAATTTCCTCGGCAGGATCAACGCCCAGGTCGTGCTGCGGCCCTCCGGAAGCACCTATACCGCGGCACTCACCGGCGACAAGTTCCCCGCATGGGAGGTCTATCGCTACCCGAGCACCGGCATTCTCGCCAGCGTGCTCCAGCCCTCCTACACGATCGGAACCCGCGACCAAACCTCCATCGGCGACCTCAAAGGCGGCTACTCGTTCTGCACCAGCCAGTCACCGGAAGAGCGCGATGGCCGCGAGAATCCGATGAGCTGCTAAGGCCGGCGTGGCGGCACAAGCGATGTTCGCGCATAACCCGACTGCTCGGACGGCGGGTCCGCGCCTTCCTCGTGCCGGGTCAGGGTGTGGCCAACGGAAGGTCCATGATGCCGGTGGCTTGCGACCAGACACAACGCCACGTGCCGCTGGCATTGGTGTAGACGTCGGTGTGCCAGGCCTCGTGCCGCGGGATGTCCGCGCCGTCGACGCTGAGTTCGATGACGCACCGGTAGCGGAGGACGACGACGTCGGTGCCGACGATGGCGTCCACATCGCCGGTCAGCCCCAGTTCCCGGTAGACGACCCGCCCGGTGGTGAGGAGATCCAGGTATTCGGCCTTCGTCCACACGGTGCCGGTCGGGTTGCACAATCGGTACTCCGCGGCGTGCAAGCGGTCGTAGGTGTCGCGATCCACGTCGAGCAGACATTGGATCCGATCCTGCTCAGCCTTGATCACTTGGCTGGCCGCATCGTCGGTCATACCCGCTCCTATTCGAATCGTTCGGTCATGGTCGGCGAACGTGCGCCTACGACCAGGTCAGAAGGCGTAGAGGTGCTCTCTCGCTGGCGCCGAGCCCTTGAGCATGGCTGTCGGCTACACGGTATCGGGGACCAGGAGTACGTCACGGCTCGCTGCTCGCCGAAGAGTGGGTAGGTCTCCTTTGCAGAGGTACCGCACCTCCGACGAATGGAAGACACCCACGACGTCACGTGCGCGCCCGACCAGGAACGCGCGCTCCGCACGTTCGACGACATCGTGGATTGGTTCGCGCTGCCTGGGCCGGTGTGGTATCGGCCGCGGGAAGCCGCTGGCGCTGTCGAAGATTTGGCGGCGGCGGTGTCGGCTGACAGTGCCGCGGAAGCTGCTCGCGGGCCCTCGACTCTCAAGCGGCGCAGGGTTTCGGAAGTGCCTCCGCAAGCGCTTGTGTTCGGGATTTCCTGCCACGACGAGTACCCGGTCGCCGATACGTGCGTACTGCACGGGAAACGCGACGGCCGTGTAACGCGGCGCGCAAATCTTCTTGTCCAGCAAGGGAGAGAAGAAGGAACCGGGCAGCCACAGAACCAGACGGTTGACGAGGTCGGGCTCGTCGGTGCGCTTGTGGTGGATCGTCGTCATAGCGGTCAGAACACCGCGCCGGGACGAGGATCGCCCTAGGGACTTTCGTCCCGGTTGAGCGGGAACTTCGTTCCTTCGCGTGCCGTCCTCGCGCCCTATCTCAGCCCTTCCGTTGCCAGCAGGCTGGAATGCGACGAGAGGGGCGTGGGCGCCATGACCTTGCTGGGAAATCTTTTAGGCAGAAGCAAAACGTCGGGACTGCAGCTGGAGGGCCTGCCTGCCGCGAGTGCGGTGGCAGCCAAGCTCAGGTCGGAGTTCGGGCTGTTGCCGACGGGCGGTGGCTCGGTGTGCTTCAAAGTAACGGGGAGCCCGGCCGAGCTCACCAGAGCGGAGATCATCGCGGCGACCGCGGGGGACCGTGCGACGCACAACCTGGTCAGTCACGAACTCACCGGGCGGACGATCGTGCGGTGCTGGCGCCCGGGTGGTGCCCTTCGCCTCTTGCTGACCGACCTCGTGGATGTGAACCAGCGCCTCGCGGAGGCGGGGTTCGGCTCGGCGCTCCTGCACACGACGATCGACTTCACCGAGACCGGAGGACGCCGGGGGCGGAAGCTCGTTCTCGTTTTCCTGCCCGGACGGGGGACTTTCTATCCGTTCATGCCGACCGGCAGGCGCTCGCGTGACCGCGACGGCGAACTGCGGGTGCGTGGACTTCTTCGACGGATCCTGCCGGTCGAGGCGGACGTGGACCGGTGGCTGCCGGTATGACGAAGGGAACGGGAATGGACACCGTGAGCGCGCCGGTCGTGGTGGCGGTCGATGGCTCCGAGACCGCTCGGCGGGCGGTGGCTTGGGCCGCCGCGGAGGCGGCTCGGCGGCATGTAGGGCTGCGGATCGTGTACGCGATCGGGCTGCCGGACATCTCTCCCGGCAGCAAGCTGTACCCGCCGCCGGAGTGGTTCGACGCGCAGCGCGAGGTCGCGAAGACCGTGCTCGCCGACGCGGCCGAGGCAGCGGACGAGGCTGCCCCGGGAATCGACGTGACAACCGAACCCCGGGAGAACGCGCCGCTGGATGTGCTGCTGGACGCCTCCACCCGAGCCAAGATCCTGGTGCTCGGCGAGCCTGCGGGAGTGCTGACGGGCCTGCTCTCCGGTTCTCCGGCCGCGCGGGTGGCGAGTGACGCGCTGTGCCCCGTGGTCATTGTCCGGGGCAGCGAGGTCGCTGGGCCGGTCGTGGTCGGTGTCGACGCGGGTGCGGCGAACGAGGCGGCGATCGAGGCCGCGTTCACCGAGGCGTCGATGGCCGGGGACTCGCTGGTGGCGGTCCATGTCCAGCGCGACGACGAGAGCGAACCGGCCGACCGGGCGCTCGCCGACCAACTGGCCGGGTGGCGTCAGAAATTCCCCGATGTGTCCGTCGAGCAGGTTGTCCCGCGGGGCAAGCCACGACAGCGGCTCATCGATTGGAGTGCGAAGGCGCGCCTGATGGTCGTCGGCAGCCGTGGTCACGGCGGGTTCGCCGGGTTATTGCTGGGGTCGACGAGCCACGCGCTGCTTCACCACGCCGACTGCCCGGTGATGATCGTGCGCACGCCGGAGCGTCGGTCATGACTCGCGAAACGATCGTCGCGGGGGTGGACGGATCGGGGTTGAGCCGTGCGGCGGTGAAGTGGGCGGCGAAGGAAGCACGACTGCGCGACGCCGAGCTACGGCTGGTCCACGCTTGCGCCTTCCCTGAGTCGGAGCTGGCGCAGCGCCAAGCCCGGTTGGGCTCCGGCGAGGAGATGCTGCTGGACATCTGCTGCCAGGCACTGGCTGACGCGCGGCGCGCCGCGCGGGAAGCGGAGCCTGGGATCGACGTCGTGGCCGAGCTGAAAGCGGGGCTCACGGCGAAGGTCTTGATCGGGGAGTCCGCCACCGCGGGCACGCTGGTGGTCGGCGCGCACCGGACCGGCGCGCTGCGCGGGCTCGCGCTGGGCTCGGTCGCCGCCGCGGTCGCGGTGCGCTCCTCGTGCCCGGTCGTGATCGTCCACGCTTCTTTCCCGGAGTCGGGGCCGGTGGTGCTCGGGGTCGATCTCGCCCTCGATGATCCGGTGCACTGGGAGTACGCCTTCGAGGCCGCGTCGCGCCGGGATACGCCGCTGCTGGTCGTCTATGCGGAGCCTGGCCGAGGCGCTGCGGCGGCCCGGCAGCTGGAGGCCCGGCTGGCTGGGTGGTCGGCGAAGTATCCCGACGTGAACGCCGAGTGCCGGGTCGTTCCCGATCACAACCCGGCCAGGGCGTTGGTGACGGCAGGAGCCGCGGCGCAGCTGATCGTGATCGGCTCGAGGGGCAGGGGACAGGTGACCGCGGCGGTGCTCGGCTCGACCGGGGCGTCCTTGCTGCGGCGCGCGAGCTGCCCGGTGGCGATCGTGCACCACGAGGCCGAAAGGATCGACCATGCCGTTCGCTACTGAAGGCGCGGTCGTCGCCGGCGTCGACGGGTCGTCGTCCGCGCTGGACGCGGCGCTGTGGGCCGGAGCCGAAGCGGCGCGGCGGCAACTCACCTTGCGCCTTGTGCACACCTACACGATTCCGGTGGTTCGAGCGCCGATCGCCCTGCCCAGTGCGGAAATGATGCGTGAGGGGTTTGAAAGCAGAGGCCTGGAATGGCTTTCCGAAGCCAAAAATGCCGTCCATCAGCGTTGGCCCGACCTTCCTGTGGAGACGGCTGCACGTGAGTGGAATCCGGTGGCCGCGCTGGTCCAGGAATCCCTGTCCGCGACGATGGTGGTGCTCGGGTCACGCGGGCTCGGCGGTTTCGCCGGGCTGCTGATCGGGTCGACGGCGACGGCGCTGGCGGCGCATGGCCATTGCCCTGTCGTCATCGCGCGCGGCGCGTCGCCGCTGCCCGTTGAAGGTCCGGTGGTCGTCGGGGCCGACGGCTCGACGGCGAGCAGGGCTGCGGTCGGATTCGCCTTCGAGGAAGCCGCACTGCGTGGCGCCTCACTGACCGCGGTCCACACCTGGACCGACCTGGTCGACGAGGACCCCGCGAATCTGATCGCCGCGTGGCAGAACAAATACCCGGACGTCACGGTCGACTACATCCTGAGCCGGGGAAAACCGAGGCAGGCGCTGCTTGATGCCGCTGCCAACGCCCAGCTGCTCGTTGTGGGCAGCCGCGGACTCGGTGGTTTCAAAGGAATGCTGCTCGGTTCGACCAGCCAGGCGCTGATCACGCACGCGCCGTGCCCGGTCGCCGTCGTCCGGCCCGCGCTCCAGCCATGACCTTCGCAGACAAGGAGAAAAGGATGAACACCGCCGAAGGAAAGATCGTCGTCGGAGTCGACGGCACCGAGCAGGCGACGCGCGCCGTCCGGTGGGCCGCGGGTCTCGCGTCGGCGCGCAGGCTCGGCTTGGTGCTCGTGCACGCGTTGCGGGTCGAACAGATCGCTTACGGTGGCGGGATCGCCGGCCCGACGCCGCTGTTCGACTTCCTCAACGAGGACGGTAAGCGAATCCTCGACGATGCCGTCGAGCAGGCACGTGCGGTGAACAAGGACCTGGCGGTCGAGACGCTCATGCCGCCGGACTCCCCGGTGCCGTACCTGCTCGACCTCTCGAAGACCGCTCGCATGGTCGTCGTAGGCGGAGCGGGCGAGAGCGTCTTCGGGTCGACCATCTCCGCGGTCGTGAGTCACGCCGACTGCCCGGTCGCCGTCGTGCGTGGCACCGCGGGGCCGGGTGAAGGCCCTGTTGTGGCCGGAGTCGATGGTAGTCCGCTCAGCGAGGCTGCGCTCGCGACCGCGTTCGAGGAGGCGTCGCTGCGCGGTGTCCCGCTGATCGCCGTGCACGCGTGGCGAGACACCACTTACGACAGCCCGACCAGCATGGCGAGGCTGGTGGTGCAGTGGGAGTCGTTGCAGGACGAAGAGGAACGGCTGCTCGCCCAGCGGCTCGCCGGCTGGCAGGAGAAGTACCCCGACGTCACGATCGAGCGCGTGCTCGTGCGAGACCGTCCCCGGCACGCCTTGCTCGAGTGGAGCGAGAAGGCGCAGCTGGTGGTCGTCGGGAGCCGAGGGCGCGGTGGGTTCGCCGGGTTGCTGCTCGGCTCGGTCAGCCAGGCCCTGGCACATCACGCGCACTGCCCGGTGCTGGTCATCAGGTCGAAGGCCGATCGGTGACCGCGGCCGACGTCCGCGCTGAGCTGACCGCCGCCGAACTGTCCCAAGTGGACGCCCAGTGGCGTGCCGCGAACTACCTCGCCGTCGGGCAGATCTACCTGATGGACAACCCGCTGCTGTCCGAGCCGTTGCGGCCCGAACACGTCAAACCGCGGCTGCTGGGGCACTGGGGCACCTCGCCGGGGCTGAACTTCGTCTACGCGCACCTGAACCGGGCGATCGTGCGACGGGACTTCCCGGCCATGTTCGTCACGGGACCCGGGCATGGCGGCCCGGCGCTGTTCGCGCACACCTGGCTCGAAGGCAGCTATTCGGAGGCGTGGCCAGAAGTGCCTTACGACGCCGCCGGGATGAAAGAGCTGTTCCGCCAGTTCTCGTTTCCCGGTGGCGTGCCGAGTCACGTCGCACCGCAGGTGCCGGGTTCGATTCACGAGGGCGGCGAGCTGGGGTACTCGCTGGCGCACGCGTTCGGCGCCGCCTTCGACAACCCCGGCCTGGTCGTCGCGTGCGTGGTCGGTGACGGTGAGGCGGAGACCGGGCCACTGGCCACCAGCTGGCATTCCGCGAAGTTCCTCGACCCGGCGCGTGACGGCGCGGTGCTGCCGATCCTGCATCTCAACGGCTACAAGATCGCCAATCCCACCGTGCTCTCGAGGATCAGTTCGCAGGACCTCGCCGAGCTGATGCGCGGCTACGGCTACCGGCCCATCTTCGTGGAAGGCTCCGACCCGGAGACGATGCACCACGCGATGGCCGCCGTGCTGGACGACGCGCTCGACGACCTGGACCGCATCCGCCGCGGTGGTGACCGGCCGCGCTGGCCGATGATCGTGCTGCGCAGCCCCAAGGGCTGGACCGGACCCTCCATTGTGGATGGACAACAGGTCGAGGGCACCTGGCGGGCACACCAGGTGCCGCTGCCCGCGGCCAGGGAGAACCCGGAGCACCTGAAGCAGCTCGAGCACTGGCTGCGGTCCTACCGGCCGGACGAGCTGTTCGATCGGACAGGACGGCCGACGGACAGCGTGACCGCGCTGATCCCGCGCGGGGAACGGCGGATGGGGTCGTCACCGCACGCCAACGGTGGCCTGGTGCTGCACCCGCTCGGCCTGCCCGAGGTCGGCGGACACACCGTCGCATCGCCCCAGCCCGGAGTCTCGATCGCAGAGCCGACCCGGGTGCTCGGCCGGTTCCTGCGCGACGTGTTCACGCTCAATCCGGAGAACTTCCGGCTCTTCGGGCCCGATGAGACGGCGTCCAACCGGCTCGACGCGGTCTTCGAGGTGACGGACAAGACCTGGGAACTGCCGGTGTACGCCGTCGACGAGCACCTCGCGCCGGATGGGCGCGTGATGGAGGTGCTCTCGGAGCACCTGTGCCAAGGCTGGCTCGAGGGCTATCTGCTGTCCGGGCGGCACGGGTTGTTCTCCTGCTACGAGGCATTCGTGCACATTGTCGACTCGATGCTCAACCAGCACGTCAAATGGCTGAAGGTGCATCGGTCGATCCCATGGCGCAGGCCGGTCGCGTCGCTGAACTACCTGCTGACCTCGCACGTCTGGCGGCAGGACCACAACGGCTTCTCGCACCAGGACCCCGGGTTCGTCGATCACGTCGCGAACAAGAGCGCCGAGGTCGTGCGCGTGTACTTTCCGCCGGACGCGAACACGCTCTTGCACGTCGCCGCGCATTGCCTGCGCAGCAGGGACTACGTGAACGTGATCGTCGCGGGCAAGAACGACAGCCCGGTCTGGCTCGACGACGAACAAGCCGCATTGCACTGCGCTCGCGGCATCGGGATCTGGGAATGGGCGAGCACCCATGTCGACCGGGAACCGGACGTCGTGCTCGCCTGTGCCGGTGACGCGCCGACGTTGGAAGTGCTGGCCGCGGCGAAACTGCTGCGCGAGCTGGTGCCGGACCTGGCAGTGCGGGTGGTCAACGTCGTGGACCTGATGCGCCTGCAGCCCGCCGCCGAGCATCCGCACGGGTTCACCGACCGCGAGTTCGACGCCGTGTTCACCCCGGACCGGCCGGTCATCTTCGCGTATCACGGCTACCCATGGCTGATCCACCGGCTGGCCTACCGCCGCACCAACCACCACGACATGCACGTGCGCGGGTACATCGAGCACGGCACCACGACCACGCCGTTCGACATGCTGGTGCGCAACAACATGGACCGCTTCCAGCTCGTCATCGACGTGATCGACCGGGTACCCGGCCTGCTCGCGACCGCGGGCATCCCCAGGCAGCGGATGACCGAGGCACGCGAACGGCATCACCGCTGGATCCTCGAACACGGCGACGACCTGCCGGAGATCCGCGATTGGTCGTGGTGACCCAGCAGGGTCTTTGGTCCCGGTGACTGGGGTAGTCCGCCCGATTCGAGCGCGCCCCGTCAGCGGTTTGCTGGAGTGGTGACATCAGTCGCGAAGTGAGGAGAGCAGACAATGACCGCACTGGTACCCAACCCCAGGCTGGCACTGCCGAACATCGCCGCCTGGCTGGAGAACCCGTGGCCGTTCGCCGAGCACAACCCGGTACGCATCGAGGAGTCCACTTCGGACGGTAAGTACAAGATCCGCGCCGAACTGCCCGGATTCGACCCGGAGAAGAACATCACGGTGACCGCGCACGAGGGCTTGCTGACGATCGCCGCCAAGCGGGAGGCGCAGAAGACCGAGAACGGCCACAGCGAGTTCTACTACGGCTCGTTCAGCCGCACCGTGGCGCTGCCCGCCGGCGCGAGCCCGGCGGACATCGACGCCACGTACACCGACGGCATCCTCGAGATCACCATGCCTTACGAGGAGAAGCCGACCGAGAAGCAGGTCGAGATCAAGATCGGCAAGGGCTGAGCGCTATCCGCTCGAGTGAGGTGAGGGGCTTCCCGGATTCGCCATCCGGGGAGCCCCTCCCTTTACGCAGGTTCCCGGACTAACGATTTTGACACGGAGTGAAACGCCGCACCGATCCCGGCCGGCTCTGCATGCACCCGCAGCTGGGACAAAGGAGCGAACTGTGGATGCGGCGACCGCGGCGCTGTTCGGCGCGACCATCGGCCTGAGCGGCACGCTCATCGCGCCTGTCGTCACCGCTTCCCGCATGAGCTCCTGACTTTTCGCCCGCCGCGCCTGGTAGGCACGACACCGTGGAAGCCTGCGAAGAGTGGAAGATCAAGGACGGCTCGCCTTCGAAGCGGCGGCTCGAAGCGACACCGACGCGATCGACACGTTCACGCTATCCACGCCCATGATCGTTTTGCGGCTCTTCGGGCCGGCGCTTGCGCTTTCGGTGTACTGGTCGGTGCGGCTGCCGCATCTCGTGTCGTCGGCTGAGCGGCTGACCGCGGGGCTGGAGATCGGCGTCGCCTTCATGGTGACCGCCGCTGGACTTTGCCTGGCCTTGGACGCCGCGTTCCGCCTGTTCAACCTCATGAGAAAGGTATAGGTACGTCTGTGGGAGCCGCTGGAGATATCACGACAGAGCAGGTCGACAAGGCAATCGACTACGTCATCGAGAACGGCGCCGTCGATCGGGCACTGACCGTTTCCTACTCACGCGTGTTCGAAGCCGCCGGTTCGCAGCTCGATGCCTTGGTCGTGCATGTCGCAGGCTCTCGCGAGGGAAAACCTGGAGTCGGCTACTTCCGTATCAACAAGGTCAAAGACCCCTTCGGGGAACGGCCGAGCGCCGGGCAGAAGATCGAGGCCTGGCAGCTCTGGGAGTCGCAGCAGAGAGAGTGCCGAGCCTGGGGAATTCGGCGACGCCGCGGAGAGGTCTAGAACGAGGCAGGGTCTTTGGTCCTGGCGACTTGAGGAAGTCTGGCCGAATCCGCATGCCGGGCGCGTGAGGTTTGCTGAGGGCACGTTGCGACGAAGGAGAGCTTCATGCGCGTCCTCACGCTCAATCCCGGCTCGTCCAGCCTCAAGGCCACCTTGGTCGAGAACGGCACGGCGGTGGGCTGGGCGAATTGGGAGATGGCCGACCCCGCCGAGGATTCCTGGGTGGTCGCCGACGCCGTCCACCGCTGGCCGAAGCCGGACGCGGTGGCCGTGCGGTTCGTGCACGGCGGTTCGCGGGCGGAGCCCGCGGTAGTCGAGGCGGACCTGTTGCGGGCATTGGCGAGGCTGATCCCGCTCGCGCCCTTGCATCAGCCACTTTCGCTGGCTGTCGCCCGCTCCGTCACCGAGCTGCTGCCCGAGGTTCCGGTCGTCGCGTGCTTCGACACCAGCTTCCACACGGAGCTGCCACCCGCTGCCTCGCACTACGCGCTGCCGCGCGAGTGGACCAGGCAGGGCAGGCTCCGCCGCTACGGCTTCCACGGGCTTTCCTGCCAGTACATCGCGCGCAGGACCCCCGAACTGGTCGCAGGCGCCTCGCGGATCCTCTGCTGCCATCTGGGCGCCGGGGTGTCGGTGACGGCGATCCGGGATGGCCACAGTGTCGACACCAGCATGGGGTTCACCCCGCTCGAAGGACCTGCGATGGCCACCCGGTCCGGTTCGGTCGATCCGGGCCTGTTGCTGCATGTGCTGAAGACGGCGCCGATGTCCGCCGAGGACATGGAAGAGGCGCTGTACCGGCGCTCCGGGCTGGCCGGTATGAGCGGCACCAGCGGTGATCTCCGGGTCGTGCTCGCCGCCGCCGAAACCGGCGACCACGATTCGGAGCTCGCGATCGAGGTCTACCTGCATGGCCTGCGCCGGGCGATCGGCTCGATGGCGACGAGCCTGGACCACTTGGACGCGGTCGTGTTCACCGGCGGCGTCACCGATCACCAGCCGGAGCTGATCGAGCGGCTGGCGAACGGGCTGAGCGTGCTCGGCGTCGGTCCGGTGCGCGTCGGTGGTGCCGGCGACCGGGTGATCAGCGCACCCGGCGCCCGTGTCGCGGCGATGATCGTCCGCACCCGTGAAGACCTCGAACTCGCGCGCGGCGCCGAGCTGGCGCTGGCTCGAGTGAGCGCCTGAACGAGCAGATGGCGGTGTCTCAGTGCGAGGCACCGCCATCATCCTCAAACGGTCTGGTACTTGGCCGAAGCTTCCGGCGTGATGACCACGACCGGGCATTTCGCGTGCCGCACACAGTGCGCGGCCACACTGCCCAGCAGGATCTCGCCGACCGCGCCGCCATGACGATGGGCCCCGACGACCAGCAAGTCGGCGTTCTCCGACGCGGCGACCAGCTCGGCGGTGGGATCTCCGGTGAGCACGGTGGCGTCCACCGGCGCCGCGCCCGTGATCTCGTCGCGGATGGCGGCGATCCTGGCAGGCAGCGGGTAGGTCGCCTCGAGCACCGGAAGCCTGCCGTGCGGCTGCGGTGCGAACGAGGTGCCGGGCAGCAGTGCCGCGTTCGGCCGGACCATCAGCGCCAGCACGCGCCCCTGCCGGTAGCCCGCTTCCTCGATGGCCCAGCGCAGTGCGGCCTCGCTCTGCCGCGAGCCGTCCATGCCCACAACGATCGTCGTTGTCTTCATCATTAGCTCCCTTGTGGATTGTCCGCCAGTGCGCGCAGCAGGTCGCGCCAGGTCACCATGCCGATGACGTGGTCGCCGTCGAGTACGGGGACCGACCGCATCCGCAGCTCGACCATCCGCGCGGCGAGTTCGGCAAGCTCGGTGTCCGGCCGGGTCCCGCATGCCTCGCGCAGCAGGGAACCGACTTTCGCGTGCCCGCGGAGCAACACGCCGCTGTCGGCGTCGAACTGTGAACGCGGGTCGGAGAGGTAGCGCGTTCGGATGATGTCCTCTTCGGTCAGCAGGCCGAGCAGTTTTCCTTGCTGGTCCACGACCGGCAGGGTCGTCACGCCGTTGGCGGTCATGACGGCGGCGGCTTCGTCGGCCGTCGCGGCCGGGGTGACCGCGATCGTGGGTGTGCTCATCACTTCGGAAACTCGCATGATCCCAGTCTCACCGGGCAGACCTGGTCAGGACAGCGCTGGAAGTCCCTGATGAGCCGGGACCGACGACTCTCCTGCCCACCGAACCGCCTGGCGATCCTGGAGGTACGACATCAGCCGGTAGCAGGGAGGTTTCGCGATGAATCCGTTGTCTTGGTGGATGCGGCTGTGGCGCACGGTGCGCCACGGGGCCAATCCGCTCGCTCGTCTCTCGGACCGTCTCGAAGGCGCTCTCATCGTGCTCGGGCTGATGCTCGCGCTGTTCGCGTTCCCTTGTGCGGCCGCGGTCGGTTCCACGGTTTACAGGCAGCAGCAGGAGAAGGCGGCCGAGCAACTCCGGACCCGGACTCAGGCAGACGCCGTGCTGCTGGAGAACGGCCCGTCGATCGTCATGGTCGGCCGTGGCGGAATGAGCACCGACACCGCGCCGACCGCGGCGACCTGGACAGCGCAGGACGGTGGCTATCGCACGGGTGACGTGCCCGCCGGTCGAGGCTTGCTCAAAGGCCGGACGATCAAGATTTGGCTGGACCAGCAAGGAAATCGTGCCGACGAACCACTCACGTACGGACAAGCGGTTTCCCGCGGGGTGGGTGCCGGGATCGGTCTGTGGCTCGGTGTGCTGGCCGCGCTCGGTCTCGCCTACGCGGCGTTCCGGGTAGTGATCGGACGGATCAACGCGGCCGCCTGGCAGCGCGAATGGTGGCTCACCGAACAGCGGTGGACCCGCTCGTAGGGCGAAAGACCCTAACCAGGCGGGACCAGCGCTACTGCCGCGGTCAGGTTCTCCAAGCGCACGCTGAATACGTCATCCACCGGCTAGGAGTGTTTCGCGATGATCCGCACCGAATCCACTGTTCTCACCGCCGCCGTCGAGGCGGCCGTCCGAGCGCCGTCACCGCACAACACCCAACCGTGGATCTTCGAACTCGGCCCGACCGGCATCGACCTTTTCCTCGACACCGACCGCCTGCTCAAGGTGTGCGACGCCGACGGCCGCGAGGCCACGCTGGCCTGTGGGGCCGCATTGCTCAACATCAGGCTCGCGATCGCGGCTGCGGGCCGGTCCTGCGAGATCGACGTGCTACCGGACCGGACGAGGCCCGCGCTGCTGGCCCATGTCGAACTGGGCCTCCGGCGGCGGCCGCACGAAAGCGAGCTGCGGCTGGCCGCCGCGATCCCGCGCCGGTTCACCAACCGCCGCCCGTTCGCCGAGCAGGCCGTGCCACGCAACATCCGCAACCTGCTCACCGCCGCCGCGCACGCCGAAGGCGGCAGGCTGGTGCTGCTCGACGAGATCGGCAAGGTCAGCAAGGTCGCCTCCCTGGTCCGGCGCGCCGATGAGATGCAGGCCGAGGATCCCGCCTTCCAGGCGGAAAAGCGCGCATGGACCTCCGCCGAGCCACACCGCTTGGACGGCGTGCCTGCCGCGGCGGGCGGCCCACACCCCGACGGCGGTCTGTTGCCCGTGCGGCATCACGTCGCCTCCTCGGCCGTGCGCGCCTACGAGCGAGACCCGGTGGTGGCGGTGCTGCTGAGCCGCACCGACGGCCCGCGCGCGCAACTGCGGGCCGGAGAGGCCATGCAGAGAGTGCTGCTCACCGCCACCGACGCCGGACTGAGTTCCTCCTTCCTTTCTCAGCCGATGGAAATCCCGTCTCTCAGGGCCGAGCTGCGCACGCTTCTCGGTGGCGACGAATACCCGCAAACCGTGCTGCGCTTCGGATACGGCTATCCGGGTGCGCCGACACCCCGGCGGGATCTCGCCATGGTGACCAAGACGGGGGAGCGGTGATGGCCGCGCACGCCTGGTCACATGACGAGCGAAGCCTGATCGTGCGTGCCGCACGCGAAGCCCGCCGAATGTGGCCGAATCACGAGTGGACGATCGAGCTGCACGAGGACCGTGTCGAACTCTTCGAGCGCCTTGGCGGATCGAACGACCGGCTCGGCCGGGAGCGGCTGCTCACCTGTGGCGCGGTACTGGCCAATGTCGAGGCCGCGATGCGCGTGCTCGCGTGGCGGCCGGAAACAGACCTGTCGGGCAGCGTGTCCGACCTGGACCGGGTCGCGCGCGTCCGCGCGTCGAGGCGGACCCGGCTCGGTTCCAGCGACTTCGCCAGGTACGGCGCGGTGTTCGGGCGCGCCTTGCCGGGAGAGCCGCCCGCGGTGGCCAACCTCGTGACCCACCTGCTCGACGAGACACCAGGCGTGGCCAAGGGCGTCGGGGTCTTGGCGCTGGACGCCGACCAGGAGCCGGAGCTGCCGCGCATCGGCTGGAAGCTGCGGCACCACTTCCAGCACGAGGAGTTCGCCGGGCTGACCTGGACCTCGATGCTCGTCATCACCGCGACCGAGAAACGCCAGGACCTGGTCCGCGCGGGCTGGCTGACCCAGAACCTGATACTGGCCGCCACCACTCACGAGCTGACCTGCTCGCTGGTGACCGAGGCGTTCGATCTGTCCGCCGCGCGCGGCGCGTTGTCCGAGTCACTCGGCGTCGGCGGGTTTCCCCAGCTACTGCTCTCGGTCGGCTGTCCCGAGCGGGCAACAGACAGCGAACCAACGCAACTCGAAGGAGCATCCTCATGACCAAGGAAAACCGGATAGTCGTCGGCGTGGACGGCTCCGAAGCCAGCATCGCGGCCTTGTACTGGGCGTGTGATCTGGCCACCGCGGAACGCCTCGCGACCCTGCAGGTCGTCACGGCGTGGATCCACGACCCGATGCTCGACGACGACTCGGTTTCGAGGAACCTCGCTGAAGCGGGGAAGGCCCACCGGGAGCAGCTCGAAGCGCTGGTGAGCAAGACACTCGGCGAACGGCCCGGCTGCGAAATCGTCTGTGAGGCCATCGAAGGCGACCCGGCGGACGTGCTGGTGAAGGCCTCGGAAGGCGCCACGATGCTGGTGCTGGGCAGCCACGGCGCCGGCAAGCTGCTGCATCTGCTCGTCGGCTCGGTGTCCGGCGCCTGTCTGCGGCGCGCGACCTGCGCCGTGACGATCATCCCGCCGCCCGCCCGCGCCGAGGGCAGCAAACTGGGGCGGCTGCTGGCCTCGACCGTGCTCGAGCCCGGTCCGATCATCTGAGACTCCCGGTCGCGGTCCTCTTGGCCAGTACCGCGGCCGGGTCCAACCCGGAAAGGGGCCGTCATGGCCTGGTGGCGCAAAATCTACTGTGGACAGAACCCGATGGCCAGGAGCTGGGATCGGCTGGAGTCCGTCTTCCTGATCGGGGCGGTGCTCGTGGTACTGCTCGCGATGCCGGTCGCGGCCGCGTTCGGTTCCGAGGTCTATGCCCGTCAGCTGACGGTTTCGGCCGAGCAACAGGCATCCCGGCATCCGTCGACGGCAGTGCTGCTCGACGACGCTTCCGCGATCCAGTTCCGGGTGGACGGTTCCCCGAGTCACGCCACGGACAACGTGAAGGCGCGCTGGACGACGCCGGACAGTGTCGTCCGCGAAGGCATCGTGACCGCGGACGCGGGAACACTGGCCGGTCAATCGGTCCCGATCTGGCTCGACCGTGAAGGAAACGCCGTCGATGCCCCGATCTCCTCGGGCGACGCGGCAGGCATCGGTGTCGGCGCCGCTTTCGCCGCGTGGCTCATCGTGGGTGCGCTCACCGCAGGGCTGTTCATGCTCGCGCGGCTCGCGTTGAACCGGCGCCGTCACACCGCCTGGGACAGGGAATGGGAAGCCGTGTCGAAGGACTGGACGAAGTACTGAAGGAGCGAGGAAATGCGTGCCAGCGAGATCATGACCAGTCCCGCGATCTGCACCGAGCCGGGAACGACTGTACGCGAGGCCATCGTCGTGCTGACCGAACACGGCTTCGCCGGGCTGCCCGTCGTCGGCGAAGACGGCCAGGTGGTCGGTGTCTTCACCGAGTTCGACGCGCTCGTCGGGGTGCGGCAGGCCGATCCGGACATCACCGTCGGGAACCTGATGACGAGCCCGGTCGAGGTGGCCGAGCCGGACAGTGACGTCGCGCAGATCGCGCGCCGGATGCTGCGTGACCGGCTGCGCTGCCTCCCGGTCGTCTCCGACGGCAGGCTCGTCGGCGTGGTGAGCAGGCGAGACCTGCTGCGCCCGCTGGTGCGCCACGACGACGCGATCGCCAGCCACGTCCGCGCACTGCTGAGTGACTACGCGGCTCACCAGGACCGCTGGTCGATCGAGGTCGGCGGCGGGGTCGTCAAGGTGACCGGCGAGTTCCGCGACGAGGCCGAGCGCCGGGTCGTGGAGGCGCTGCTGCGCACGGTTCCCGGAGTCGCCGGGATCGAGCTGAGCGACCTGGGACGGGCCACGACATGACCAACGCGCTGCTCAGCGACGGCGTGGTCGTCGCGGTACGCCCGTTGGCCGACGCCGACTTCAACGCCGTGCTGGCGTTGCACCAGGGCCTGGACGAGCACGACGTGTACATGCGGTTCTTCACCGCTCATCCGGTGAAGCTGAACCGCCTGGTGCAGGACATCGTGGCCGGGCAGAGTGTCGGCGCGTTCCTGGGCGGGCGACTGATCGGCGTCGCCAACTACCAGCCGCGGCCGGGAACCGGTGATGCGGAAGTAGCGCTCGTGGTGGACGGAACCGTGCAGACGCACGGCGTCGGCACCCTGCTGCTGGAGCATCTGGTGTCGATGGCCAGGCAGCGCGGGGTCACCCGGTTCTTCGCCGAGGTGCTGGCAGAGAACGCCAAGATGGTACGGGTGTTCGTCGACCTGGGACTGCCGTACACGATCAGCCGCAGTGGCGCCGAACGTGAGGTCGAGCTGCTGCTGACCGAACCCGAGTCCTATCTGGACGCGGTCGGGCAGCGGGAACGGGTGGCCGAGGTGGCGAGTCTGCGCTCGTTGCTCATGCCGAGGTCCGTCGCCGTGATCGGTGCGAGCCGCCGCCGGGGTTCGGTCGGGAACGCCGTGCTGCGGAACCTCGTCGACGGCGGGTACGGCGGTGATCTCTACGCCGTGAATCCGAACGCGGACGAGATACTCGGCGTGCCCTGCGTGGCGACCGTGCCGGTCGCGGTGGACCTGGCGGTGATCTGCGTTCCGGCCGAGCTGGTACCAGGGGTGATCGACGAGTGCGGCGCACGCGGAGTGCGGGCCGTCGTGCTCATCACCGCGGGTATGACGGGCACCGAATTCGGTGATCGGGTGCGGGAGTCCGTGCATCGCAGCGGAATCCGGCTGGTCGGGCCCAACTGCTTCGGCGTCGCGAACACCGGGATCCGCCTGGACGCGACGTTCGCGCGTGACACCGTGCCTTCCGGCAGGGTCGGCGTGGCCACCCAGTCCGGCGGCTTCGGCATCGCGCTGCTCGAATCACTCGCGACGCTTGGGCTCGGCGTGTCGACGCTGGTGTCCACTGGGGACAAATACGACGTGAGCGGCAACGACCTGCTGCTGTGGTGGCAGCAGGACGAGCGCACGGACATCGCCGTGCTCTACCTGGAATCGTTCGGCAACCCGCGCAAGTTCAGCCGGTTCGCCCGCACGCTTGCCAGGCGTAAGCCGGTGCTGGCCGTACGTGGTGCGGGCACCGCGCTGGCGCAGCGGGCGGCCGCCTCGCACACGGCGGCCGCGATCGTCCCCTCGGCCACGAAGGACGCACTGTTCGAGCAGGCGGGCGTGACCGTGCTCGACACCATCACCGAGCTCGTCGAGCTCATCGCGGCGCTGTCCTGGCAGCCGTTGCCCGCCGGAGACCGCGTGGTCGTCGTGAGCAATGCCGGCGGCGCCGCCGTGCTGGCCGCTGACGCGTGCGTCCGGCACGGTCTCACGATGCCCGAGCTGAGCCCGGCCACACTCGACACCGTGCGTGCGCTGCTTCCGGGCCATGCCAGCCTGCACAACCCGCTCGACACGAGCGCGGCCGTGGCCCCCGAAGTGTTCGCGGCCTGCGTCGAGGCCGTGCTCGCCGACGAGGGCGTCGACGGCGTCATCGCGGCGGGCGTGCCGACCGGCGCGGGTGACCCGCTGGCCACAATGCGCTCACATGGCGGCAAGCCGGTGCTCGCGGTCCGCCTCGGCCAGCTCGAGTCCGTGACGCGCCTGGCCGACGACGTTCCCATCCCGAGCTACGGCGACGCCGAGGCCGCCGCCGGAGTCATGGCGCGGTTGGTCCGGCGCGCCCGCTGGCTCAGCCTTCCCTCTGGGCAGGTTCCCGATCTGCCCGAGGTCGACCTGGCTACCGCCAAGGGACTGGTTTCCGGGTATTCGAAGCCGGGATGGCTCTCGCATGCGGACAGCGTCGAGCTGCTGGCGTGTTTCGGCATGGAGGTCGCCGCGGCGGCCGGTCGCCAGCTGATCGTGCGCGGGGAGTCGGATGACACGTTCGGCCCGGTGATCGAGTTCGGGCTCGGCGGGGAGAACTGCGACCTGCTCGACGACCGCGCCGTCCGGCTCGGTCCGCTGACGCTGGAAGACGCCGACGCGCTCATCCACGGCTTGCGCAACTCCGCGAAGATCTTCGGTGACGGGGAGGACCTGGCGCCACTGCGCGACATACTGGTGCGGGTGAGCAGGCTCGTCGAGTTGTTGCCCGAGGTCGTCGAAGTGAACCTCGATCCGGTGGTGCTGACCCCGGACGGCTGCGAGGTCGGCGCCGTGCGGGTGTTCGTGGAGCCGAGCCGCTTACCGGAGGATCCGTACCTGCGGCGCTTGCGCGCCTGACAGCGAGGAGAGGCCCATGCTCGCGTGGCGGGTGATCGGGCCGGGAAGTCCGCTGGCCGGTGTCCGTGACCCGGTCCCGACACCAGAGCCGGGGGAGTTGCTGCTGCGCGTGCGGGTCTGCGGCGTGTGCAGGACGGACCTGCACGTCGCCGATGGCGACCTGCCGGTGCACCGGCCCCGCGTCATACCGGGCCATGAGGTGGTCGGTGAGGTCGTCGAAGCGGCGGAAGGGTTCGCCTTCGGTGACCGTGTCGGCGTCGCCTGGCTGCGCGGAACCTGCGGCAAGTGCCGATATTGCTTGCGTGGCGCGGAAAACCTGTGCCCCGAGTCGGTGTACACGGGCTGGGACGCCGACGGCGGTTACGCCGAGTACTGCACGGTGCCCGCCGCCTACGCCCATCGGCTGCCGGACGGCTACTCCGACGCGGAGCTGGCTCCGCTGCTGTGCGCGGGGATCATCGGCTACCGGGCGCTGGAGCGCGCGGCCGTGCCTGAAGGCGGCACTTTGGGCATCTACGGCTTCGGCGGCAGTGCGCACCTGGCCGCCCAGGTCGCGCTCGCTCGCGGGCTCACCGTGCACGTCATGACCCGCAGCGCTGAAGCTCAGACGCTCGCGCTGGACCTCGGCGTCGCTTCGGCGCAAGGTGCCGCGGATGCCCCGCCCGAGCCGCTGGACTCGGCGATCCTGTTCGCCCCGGTGGGCGACCTGGTACTTCCTGCTTTGGCGGGGCTTGACCGGGGCGGCACGCTGGCCATCGCCGGTATCCACCTGTCGGACATCCCGTCGCTGAATTACCAGCGGCACCTGTTCCAGGAACGGCAGCTCCGCAGCGTTACCGCGAACACCCGCCAGGACGCCGCGGACTTCCTCCGCTTCGCGGGTGAGCACCGCCTGCACGTCACCACCATGCCGTACCCGCTGGACGCCGCCGACCGGGCGCTCGCCGACCTCGCGAGCGATCGGGTAACCGGCGCGGCCGTCCTTATGGCATAAGGACTCGTGAGTGGTACGGCCGGTTAGAACCGGCCGTAACACTAACGAGTCCC